>JAPPDO010000103.1 GCA_028821635.1 Ekhidna sp. | reverse complement strand
GGTTTTAAAATGATCAACTTTTGGAAAGTTTGAACCTTTCCAAAAGTTCTCGGTCTTGTCTGTGGCTTGTGTTGAGCGATAAATGGGCGGATGTGTCAAGGGCATTGATTATTTTTGAGGAGATGGAAACAGCTCCTAACGGAAGCATGGAATAATTTTTTTAAACAGTAAGATCATGGAAACTCAAGAGGGCTGCCGCGTGAAAGTATGGATAGACGATACGAATGTTTATCACCTGACAAAAGAGGGGAAAGAGCGATACTTACCCTTTTCCAAATACGAGCGATTGGCCAAAGCTACTTCAAAACAGCGAGCCGCTTATAAGGTTTCTGCTTTTGGTATTCGTTGGGAAGCGATAGATGAGGATTTAAGTTTTGCCGGCTTTTGGCATGAAAGATAAGAGCCTGTTTGTTTTGAGCGGGGTTTAGTTGGTTTTAGAATGATCAACTTTTGGAAAGTTTGAACCTTTCCAAAAGTTCTCGGTCCTGTCGGGAGCAGGATTTACATGATTTTAAGAATTACCGGAATTTGGTTTAAACTTTTGAGGTTTCCAAAACCTCGAAGGTTTCTCCTTTTATCTTCTTTGTGGTCTTTGTGCTAACCCTCCTTTGTGTCCTTTGTGGTAAGAAGATCCTAACTAATTATAGACTTTATCTACGCTTGAATATATTTTGTTAGCTTCTTGTCGGGAGCAGGATTTACATGATTTTGAGGATTTTCGAGATTAAATAGCAATCGCCGGTCTATGTATTGTTGCTGGTCGTTTTTCATTTTTTCTGAAAATCGTCAATGCTCATTTTCAAGTCTTCTTGAATTATCTTTCGGATTAACCCTTTAGATAACTCTTTATTTCCATGAAGCGGTATAGTTGTAATTCTTCCATTGGGGTGCTTCATCCTGTGATGTGAACCCCTCACACGAACGCATTCAAAGCCCATTTTTTGGAGTTTGATGACGAGCTTTTTACCTGTTATCCGGAAATGGCGGCTCACGGTAAAGCAATTTCCAAGTCTCTGACTCCAAGGAAGTGATTTTGCTGTATTGGTTGTGGCTGTTCGTCTTCAAGACAAAGTAAAATAGCCTCTTTGATGTTTTCCATTGCTTCGGGGAGCGTCTCTCCTTCAGAATGACAGCCCCTCAAAATAGGACAACTGACGATAAACACCTGGTCCTCGTCCTGTTCAATTACAATTGGGAAGTGTCTTTGTATCATGCAGTAAATTTAACGATCCAAATTAACTTACTAACTTATTCGGACGCAAATTGTACCCATCTTTTGCTGCCTTCTTGTGCGGAACAGGATTTACATGATTTTAAGAATTACCGGAATTTGGTTTAAACCTTTGAGGTTTTAAATAAGGTTTATCTAAGCCTCGAAGGTTTCTCCTTTTATCTTCTTTGTGGTCTTTGTGCTAACCCTCCTTTGTGTCCTTTGTGGTAAGAAAATCCTAACTAATTATAGACTTTATCTACGCTTTAGTATATCTCATTACTTTGCTTGGTGGCAGAGCCAAATAACGCATTGCACTATTTTAGATGACTTATTAGATGATATGGAGGCGTGACATACTGGCCGGATTACAAACTATGTCAGGAGGGGAAGTGTATGAAAAAGAAATGAAAATAAAGTCCATTAGTTGTATTTCTCAAACACCTCTTCCTGATGTTTAAAGTTACCCGCTTCAAAGTCATTTTCCGATTGGTCAAGACGCTCATTTAATTCATCCATACTCATCGGTTGAGAACGATTTGTTGTCTCCGATTGCAGTATGCGCTCGAAAAGGGATATGCTCTCCTCGCTTTTTAGTGCTAAAAATGCCTGTACAAACTGTATTTTTCTGGTTTGAATATCCATAACCACTAATTTACGAAATTAATCATGCAAAAGTTTAAAATTAGGCACTGTAACTAAACGCAGACTGCACCTAAGTCTCCTGAATGTTAGAAGAGTTTCAGTATGACCATCAAGATGCCAAGGACTGTAAAAGCAATCCCAATCATCCATTGGACGGAAGTGAACCTCTGGTCAATGTATGATTTAAAATCACTCATCTTGAATTCAATGATTTGAAGAAGAGCGGACGAAGCCTTTCGGCCTGCATCTTCTTCCAATTTGTGAAATTCTTCCTGAAGCTGTTTGAAATCTATAATATCACAAATTCAACAGAAAACTAAATCAAATCTAAGCAGTATATAGAAAGATTTATAAACCAACTAGAAAAAACGCTTCGAACCTAATTAAGTGTAAATTACGTCATCACTATGTTCTATTTCGCTGCTTTCAAAACCTTCCTGCCCTGATTTGGGTTTATTTGATTTAACTTCTCAAAAGTTTCCTACTATGACCACATCGGAACAACCTTTCTCCCGCCATACGCTGATAGAACATCTTTTCAGAGAGTATCAAACCAATAAAGATGCGTTTACGGTTCTTGCGGATCAGCTGCCTGTGATGGTGGCTGTCAGCACGGTAGAGAGCTATGACTATCGTTTTGCGAACCAAGCGTTTGCGGCGGCCTTCGGTCAGGAGAAGGAAGCGATCATAGCAAAGGGATTTGAGCACACCGTGAGGCCGCTCATTCACCCGAAGAATTGGGAAGTAATCAGGCAGTATCTGCCGGGTTTCAAGTATTATCATTGCCATAATC
>JAPPDO010000140.1 GCA_028821635.1 Ekhidna sp. | reverse complement strand
ATCCATCAACACTAAGTAAGATTGAAAGAAATGAGAGGTCGGCAAATCGTGAACATATTAGAAGGCTTTCAGAATTATTTGATATTAATGAAAAAGAGCTTCTAGTTGATTACTTGAGTGATAAAGTAAGTTATGAATTGCTTGAGGAGGAAAATTCCTCTGAAATACTTCAGGTAGCAGAAGAAAAGATCAAATACATAAGATCTAAAAAAGAAACACAAGGGGAGATAAAATTTAAATAATGAACATAACACACGGTAGCTTATTTTCTGGAATCGGTGGATTTGATATAGCAGCGGAATGGTGCGGTTTCGAAAATTTGTTTCAAGTTGAAATAGATGGATTCTGTAACAAATTACTCGAAAAGAATTTTCCAGAAACCAAGAGATACAAAGACATTAAAGATTTTAACGCAAATAAATATGAAGGAAAACTTGACATTATTTCAGGCGGATTCCCATGTCAACCATTCAGCCACGCAGGAAGAAAGAGAGGCAAGGAAGATGACCGCTATCTCTGGGATGAAATGTTTAGAGTCGTACAGGAGTCTAAACCAGAATGGGTCATCGCTGAAAATGTTTATGGACTCATTTCTATGCAAGGAGGAATGGTACTCGAAAAAGTCCTCACTGACTTGGAGAGTGAAGGATTTGAAGTCCAGACGTTTATTATTCCGGCTTGTAGCAAAAACGCACCGCACAGGAGAGATAGGGCGTGGATTATTGCCAACTCCGAAAGCAACAGAAATAGACGTGAGCAAGAACGCAAAAGGGGTGAGGGGCATGAACGTGATAAATCCAGACGGCAGGGAATGGGGAATAAATCTAACAACGGCGCTCAAACTCTGGCCCCCGCATCTTGGGAAAGAGACTGGCTTGAAGTTGCATCCGAACTTTGCAGAACAGATGATGGGCTTTCCAATAGAGTGGACCGAATTAAAGCATTAGGTAATGCTATCGTGCCACAAGTAGCCTACGAATTTTTCACATCAATTATTGAGGTGATGTTAAAGCGTAATCCTGAATTTAGAGTTTCAGAGTTAGAACGTTTAGAATATAGCTATGATAATATCTAAAGAGACAGAACCCTTTGATAAGGAACTACAATCAACTCTAGACAAATCAAAAGCACAAATAGAGGAGAAGTCTAACGCAGGATTTGACTTTAAAAAGCTTTCAGGGACCGCATTTGAGAAGGTAGTTTGTGATAGTTTAAATGAAACTTCAAGTGGAACAAGCTTCCATAATAAATTCGAACAAGCATCTACCCACGCTTTTCCAGATTTATATTCTAGAGTATTAGAAAATAAGTGGTTTGGCGTTGAGGTTAAAACAAGCCAAAAAGATTGGAAATGCTTTGGAAATAGCATCTTTGAATCAACTAGAATTCCAAATTTAGATGATAGGATTTATGTGTTTTTCGGAAAGTTCACAAACCCTTTAGAATGCAAATGGGCTAGATATGAAGATTGTATTGATAATATAAATATTACCCATTCACCACGTTATCATATAAATATGGACGTGGATGATGAAAGAAATCCATCTGTATTCAAGAAGATGGAATTGTCCTATTTTGATTTTCAGAATAGTGATATTGGTATTCGTATGGAGGCATTACGTTCTTATAAAAGAAAAGAATTAGGCGATGATGTGGCTTTATGGTGGCTACCGGAAAATGAGGAACCTACTGCCGAAGATGAAGGGAAGCTTGTAATAAAGCTTTTTTCTGCATTAGGTGTCGAAAAAAAGAATAGAATAAGAAATCAGTCTCTTATTCTTTTTCCTGAATTATATCATAATAGAGCTTCTTATGACAGAGTTTTGACATGGTTGACCAGTAGGCATGGAGTAGTAACCGGTAGTTTGAGAGATATATATTCTGCCGGAGGAAAACGTACAGTTAGTTTCAAGTCTAAGAGCTTCCGTTTGCCAAGAATATATAGCCATCTAGCAGATGAAAAAGATAATATAATTGATACTCTAACTAACTTATCTTCAGCAGAGCTATCTTATTATTGGGATATGAAAGTAAAGGGAGATCTCAAGTGGAGGTTATTAACCTGGATAGATCAAATTGAAGAGTATTCCAGTATAGATGATTTCCCATTAAGAAAGTGGCTCATTGAGTTATTTAAATAAACTCTTTAAGCGTTGGCCCGCCAAAATACACAGTGGTCCGGCATTCCGGCGTGGACTGGCCTTTGTGCGGCTGATAGGTGATTATTTTGGCTTGATTTTTTGAATACTTTTTTTATCTAAGAAAAAAGTATTTGCCTGCCCGGCATGAGGGCATCTAGCGAACACCATACGAAAACCAATCAATCAATTTGTGAGCTGATCGATCTACGATACGGTGGATCGGGAAAACACAAGTGTTTTGACAGGCGGTTCTTCCTAACTTGAGACAAACTTGTCTGTTGGTGATAAATACTTCAAAATAACGAATCACAGCCTGGTAAATCTGTTGTGTGTGTGGTTGGAGAAAAACTCTTTCGTAGGCTGGCCAAAAAGAAAAATTATTAGGCACTCAGGATCAGGGCACGGCACAGGACTGGTTGAGGTACTGGCCGAGCGGCTACTCAATATAACGACTAATTATATGACAACCCGGCTAGAAGCACTGCACCAAAAAAATCATCAATCAGAA
>JAPPDO010000447.1:850-2650 GCA_028821635.1 Ekhidna sp. | reverse complement strand
TGAAAGTCCTCGTATGAAGTCGGACATTTTTACGATCAATTCTTCGCTGTTCTGGAGCCGAGGATCAGCATAAATATTAAGATATCTGATGCCTTCTGAAGATAGCATCGCACAAGAAGGGCCATAAACCAACCCCAATGCTTCTCTAAAATACTCGGAAATTAGCCCTCGTGCATCGCCTGTAAGCGTATCTGATATGAGGTTAGGAATATAATTTTCTTCCCCTACACTGCCACAGAAGATCATCCAATGACAGAACACACTCTTTAAATGTGAATAATCCGTATAGACAAAAGCCTTTAAGCCAATATTAGAATCGATTGTTGGGAATTTCAGTGAATGTGCAAACCCGCCTATCTCTCGCTCTTTTGTAATCGGATGAAGCAACTTCGCAACCTCAGTAGAATCGCGGTTTGAGATTATCTTAAAAAACACCACATCTGCTTTCAGCAGTTGATCATAATATTGTCTAACATCCTCAAGCGAGAGATCCTTCAGCGTTTTTAAGGACTTGAATTTCTTCATTCCTGTTATTTGTGAAATCGCAGAGTCTCTCATAAACTTATAAGTATTAATCCGCAGGCCACTTTGGTAATCAGCCGCTTCTTGTTTTTTTGCATATTGCAAGTCGGAATCAGAAAATTCAAGGTTATGCAGGAAATCGCAGACTATTTTTATTGACTCGCTGCAGTTCTCAGATAGGGCAGAAATGGATATTGCCTGGTATAGAGGGTGAGTAATCATATCCAGATTGGCTCCTAATGCTGATAATTGATCCATGTACCCCTGCTTTTTGGCAGCCTCCCAAATCAATGTTGAGACTGTGTTTGCAAGCCCAATCTTAGAAGGCTGTTCCTGGTTTCTCCCGGCCCCGAGAAAGACAATTGCAATACTGTTCAGTGGCGCACGTTTGTCCTGGCGATAAAAAATATGATGATTGGGAATTTCGGCAGAAGCGGAAAGGACGCCAAATAGGTGACACAGGGCAAAACTAAGTATCACTTTCAGAAACATATTCATTGGCCTTTCGGGAGAACTTTCTGATCACTTTTCTGATAATCCATATCCAACACAAACAGAATCGTAGCCATAGTCCAATATAGCCATAGAATCACGATCACAATGCTTGGAGACGGTTGTTTATTTTTTGCTTTTTTTTACTGTCAGGTAAAGGGTTATAGAATTGTCATCCGTCAGGTATTGGTCTATGATGCGCCTGATGTCTTCTCTGTGAATGGATTTAATATTTTTTAGTAATTTTGGATAGAGGAGGGGATCATTAGTATGGACAAATGCTCGCCCAAATGAATAAGCCATGGTTGAGCGATCATAAAATTCGGAATACATGCTATGCAAAAGTTCATTACGGGCTGCATCAAGTTCATCTTCAGAGATAAATTTTATCTTTTCCAACTCAACAAGGATGATGGCTTGGATAGCATCTGGGGATGTATCATGTGGTAAGTCTGCCGCACAACTCATCAAACCAAATCCTTTATAGTGGCTAAGTCCAACAATGAAAACTCTCGCAAGTTCAGAATCAACTATATAAGACGTCAATGAATTTGCGGTCTTGTTCAAAATGGTAGTCAAAATGAGCAGCCCCGCATAGTCGCGATGGCCTGAATTTGGTGTGTACCAACTCTTCCTGAACTTGGAAATACTGAGATTCTTTGAAGTAATCCTGAACTTTCTGCCCAATATTTCAGGGTTGGGAAATTGAGAAGCCTGCAATTTGTCCGACAATTCACCTATTATTTGTTCATTGCCATAAGCCTCGTCGAGTTTGGTGAGGACATG
>JAPPDO010000447.1:0-840 GCA_028821635.1 Ekhidna sp. | reverse complement strand
CATGGTCAATATCCACATCGCCAATGACAACGACCAATCTCTTTTGGTGGCGCAGGAAATTTTCATAGTACGCTTTCAAACCAACAGGTTCGAGTTGTTTAATAAAATCCTCATTACCAAGGGTATTAAAATTCTTCTTTTTATAGATTAAACTAAAAAAATAATTTGTAAATCTGCGTGTTAAGTTTGGTAAGCTACGACTTCTTTCTGTCAATATGATTTTCTTTTCTTTTTTTATGACCTCCTCATTGATCACTGTGTTGTAATATCTATCGCGGTCTATATCTACAGCAAGATCAAATTTGTCCTTTGGAAATCTCAATATGAAGCGCGTAAAATGATAAGAAGTAGTAGCGTTTTTTTGTCCTCCATTCTCGATAACGATTTGGTCATGGCCTCCAGTGCCCGACATAAGATGCTCTAAGAAGTGTATTCGCCCATGTTGTCCTTCTACTTCATCTGCTGCACCAGCACTGTAGTAGGTCTGGTATTCAAAGGTCGGGGCTGTTCTATCTACAACGATAACAGCGTCGAGTTTGGGGTTGATGGTATAATGTTGCGCGACGAGTTCTTCAGACAATACTTCCGTCCCAATAAGATGATAAGAATGGCAATTGCCCGCTAGCAAGACGCATACAAGGTATGAGATGATCGCGCAGGTTTTTATCATGTCTGATACTCGGCAAAGTTGGTCGTGACTGTTTCGTCTATGTATCTGGACATCTTCTGCTGTACAGTATAAAATGTGGAGGCTCTTCCAGCAAGCTTGAAAGAACCTCCTTTGATGCTTCAACACAATGGCTTCAACTGGACTTGACCCGTTTTGGTGGGTACCTTATC
>JAPPDO010000117.1 GCA_028821635.1 Ekhidna sp. | reverse complement strand
CCGGCTCCTGAACGAGCTATGCGGGGCGCTCTCCGACTTCCTGACCGACCTGCGAAAAGCTGTCAGATGTCCATTTAGTGGTGTTGAGGAACTGTGCAAAGTCGGTTTCCATTTCAGTAAAGATGGCTCGCTCTGTTGTTTGAACTTGTTGCGCATTGACAATAATGCGACAGTTTAACTCTTGTGCACCTAAACGCAGCCCAACAAATAGAATAAAAAAGGACGAAATTTTCATAGAAAATTTTCTATCACATGGTTTGCAATGTCTTTTGCGACCTCTATCTTACTTTTTAACTCAAATTTTACTTCCTTATTATTTTTATCAAAGAAAGTGACCTTATTGGTGGCTCCCTGAAAAGCAGCTCCCCGATCATTAAGTGAGTTCAGGACAATTAAATCGAAGTTTTTTTCTTTCAGTTTCTGCTTTGCGTTCGATTCCTCATTTTGTGTCTCCAATGCAAAGCCAATATGGATTTGATTTCCCTTTTTGGTACCCATTTCTGCGGCGATATCGGGGTTTTTAATGAACTCAATGGCTAAAGAATCTACTCCATTTTTCTTTTTGAGCTTTTGATCTGAGGGTTTTGACGGTCGATAATCAGATACTGCGGCAGCGAAAATTACGATGTCGGCGTTATCGTATCTTTTTTTTGCTTCATCTAGCATTTCCTTTGCAGATTCTACATGAATGTTTTCTACCTCGCTCGCAAAATGATTAGCAGGGCCACTTATGACCGTCACATTTGCGCCATATTCTTTAAATACTTTAGCTATGGCAACGCCCATTCTTCCGGAGGAGTGATTTCCTATAAACCGGACGGGATCAATTGCTTCATAAGTTGGCCCCGAGGTTATCAAGACCTTTTTCCCTTTAAGTAGGTTATTTGCGGTTATCTTTTTTCTTACAATCTCAAGTAACTCTTCGGGCTCTGCCATCCTTCCCTGTCCGGAGAGGCCACTTGCCAGTTCACCCCGCTTAGCTTCTATTACTTCATTTCCATAGGAGGTTAATTTTTCAAGGTTAGACTGTGTGCTTGGATGCTGATACATATCAAGGTCCATGGCAGGTGCAACGATCACGGGGCACTTAGCGGAGAAGTAAACTGCTAATAGCAGGCTGTCGCACAAGCCGTTGGCCATTTTCCCCAACGTATTGGCACTTAATGGCGCAACTATCATCAAGTCTGCCCATAGTCCTAGCTCAACGTGGTTGTGCCATTCTCCACTACCTCTTTCAAAGTAATTTGAGTAAACAGGATTTTTTGAAAGCGTCGAAAGTGTGAGGGGGGTGATAAATTCTTTTGCATTTTCAGTCATAATGACCTTCACCTCGGCAGCTTCTTTTTTCAGTAAACGCACAAAAAAAGCAGTCTTATAGGCCGCAATAGAGCCACACACTGCTAATAGTACTTTTTTACCTGCCAGCACAATGGCTAATTTACATTAAATCAAAGTGAGTTTCTTCCTCTTCTACCGGTAATCTAAAATTTAATTCTCCATTCAGAAATTCCTCTAAAGCAGATATAGTGGGCTTAGGCATTCTTTCATAGAATTTTGAAATTTCAATTTGCTCTTTGTTCTCGAAGATTTCCTCAAGGTTATCCATTGAGAAGGCAAATTCTGCAAGTTTGGCATTTAGCTCTTCTTTCTGATTGCTGCTAATTTGCCTTGCCCTTTTTGCAATAATTGCTACTGACTCAAAAAGATTGCCGGTTGGTTCTAATATCTCTTGGTTTTCTCTTGTGACTAACGAAGGATTTGTCTGGTCCATGTTTTTTATTAATTTGAATTTGCAAAATTAGTTATTTCTTTAATGCTATCTTGATAAATTTTTTCTATTTCTCTCAAATATTCACTATCGGGATACTCATCTACAAAAGCCTCGTAAAAATTAATTGTATTTTGGTATCGTTCTTTTTGTTTAGAAAGGATACTCACCTTCGCATAATCGTAGGAGGTTTTAATTTTCAGGCAGGCTACGTCTTCCTGATATTTAGAGTCCGGATAGTCATCCTTGAAGTTATCGTAAACGACCAAAGCTGCTTTATATCTCCTGATTTTATAGTATAGTCGGCATTGTTCGTATGCCTTTTTTTCTAACTTTCGTTGTGCCTCATCAATAACTTCGTCTGCTTTAGGGGCATATTCGGAAGATGGATATTTGTTAATGAAGTTTTGCATTGCAGCCACAGCTTCGTAGGTTATCGTTTGATCAAGTTTATAGTCCGGCGATTGGAGGTAAAGCGAATAGGCATGCATGTAAGCGGCTTCCATGACGTAGTCTGACCTGCCATAAATCCTTACAAATTCTTCAAAATGATGTGCGCTTAGTATGTATTGTTTTTGATTAAAGTAGGCATAGGCAAGGTAAAAATTTCCTAATTCCGCTTCCGCAGTCCCCCTGATGATGGGAAGTATATCCTCAAAAAGAAGTGTAGACCGATGATAGTCCTGTTTTTCATAATACTCAATGGCTGCCTCATATTTTAATTTCCAGTCCCCGCTTTTTTGAATTTTTCTGAATTTGCTGCAACCAGCCACTCCTACAAGTATCAAGACGTATAAAACGGGCAGGATTCTCTTCATGATTTTTAATTAGGGTAACTATAAACTTATCTGTAGTAATCATTCAAAAATAATCAAAAAAAATCTCT
>JAPPDO010000008.1 GCA_028821635.1 Ekhidna sp. | reverse complement strand
TATTTAGTAATTAATTAAGGTGCAAACATAAAACAATTAGTTAAGAGATGCAAATATTTTTGCAAGTTTTTTTTTTATTTTGATACTTAAAAAACCTTCTCATAGGCGTAGTTTATAACTCGGCCAAGAAGGCTGCACCTTGATATGTTTATGTTTTCTATGAATGGGCAGAGCAGCCTTACTTTAATGATGAGGAGTAAAGTTGAGAATCAATCGAAAATGCTTTTTATAACCTTTAGTGATTTAGGCTTTGAAATATGCAGATGATGCTCATAAAAAGAAAGAATAACGTTGATCATCTCTCCCCTCATTGATCTATTCAGGTTATAAGTAGAGCCATAAGGGTCCTTTAGCATTTTCTGTAGCAAATGGTGGCCATCCTCAGCGGGCATTAATTTATCTGTCGAACTAAAAAGATATTCTGCATTTTCAATCTCAAACCCGAGATAAGAAGTCAGTTTTAGCAAAAATTGAATATGAAAATTAGCCACTCCCTGCCGGATTTGATCAAACGTATGAATGGAGGCCTCTGCGAAAGCATAAAGCGAAGGGTTTGGAGACTGCTCAGATTGAAGCAGCTTTGAAAAAATCTCTGACAAGAAAAGAGTAATCGTGCTTTTATAAAGATCTTGATGGATCGAATGCAGTGGAATGTGACTCTTAAACTCGGAAATGCGTTGTAGGTTGCGGGATTCTTTTAGGTAAAGGACTAAATCCAAAATAGAAAATGGCTGAAAATATCCCATACTCTTACCGGACTTTTGACTGCGTATCGAATTGACGATATAAGAATCATACCCATGCTCTTCAGTGAAAATTCTGGTAATAATTGAGGTATCCCCATATTTTATGTAGTTCAGTACGATTCCCTTCGACTTAACGATCATTATCGGACTACGGCTATTTTCCCAATAAACGTTTCTTCTCCGTCCGAATTTGCACTAAACAAGTAATAAATACCCGTGGCGATCTCACTTCCTTTGATATTTAACAAATCCCAGAAAGCTGAACCTCCATTAGCCTGAAGTTCTCTGACTAGGTTGCCATTTATATCTGTGATTTTTACGATCGCATTGTTTGCTAGTCCGCTTATCCCTACCCGTCCCCGGTATTCGGGGCGGACGGGGTTGGGGAAAACCTTGACATCCGAGTGAGAGCGTTTGCCAACGGAAGAGGCACTGCGATAAGATACAAGTCCTTTATCGGTACCAATAAATATCTCTCCGCTTCTCTCATTGTAAGCAAGGCTGACTACAATATCCGAAGGCAGCGGACTATTGGAAGCATTAAAAAGGGCAGCTTGTTCGGAAATGTTCTCATCAAAGACCCACAAGCCACGATTTGTTCCAAACCAGACACGGTTACCTCCATCTGTTAAGATTGCATTGATCTGCTCATCTTCAAAGAGTACACTGCCTTCGAAGGTTGGGAAAACAACCCGAGCGTTTGAAAAGATGAATGAGGCATTCGGAAAGAGCACCGGCCCCTTTGAAGTCCCAATCCACGCATTATCCTCAATGCTGATGGCAAAATTTGAAACAGAAGAAGGCAAACCATCATTCGTGTTGATCAGCTCTGACAGATTTTCGCCCGGATCGAAAACGGTTATGGAACCGGTGGAACTTAGCAGCCACAAAATCCCCAGTTGTGAGACCAGTACCTGATCTAACATAGTGCTAAGCATTTGGCCTCCGCCATAGGAAGTCCAGTTCCCTGATGCGTCCAATACATGAAAAGATTGCCGACCATGACCACTTACGTAAAGTGATTCGCCTGCCTTGATACTTGTTAATATCGTATCCAATAAGGCTGCGCTACCGGGAATATCATTCACAACACCGGTATTCTCAATGTATAATCCATCTCCTATTGAGGTGAAGTATTGAACTCCATTGAAAACGGCAGCATCAGAAACATTCGTAAAGTTTATTATCTCTTGATCAGACCATGAGCCATCTGAAAAAAGTGAATAACCCGCTACCTCTTGTGAGCCATCGTAAGTATCCGGAGAGGGCGCATTGAAGGTGTAAACATGCTCTCCGATCACTTTCACCCTTGAATGGTTATCCGAGTCCGGCCCGTCAGGGGAGAGTTCATTTGCCTGTGCATCTACCAGACCTAGCTGCCCGTCTGCAATCAGCAAACTGCCGCTGCCGGTGACAGCGATATCATTGACAGTGGTAATTGCACTGTTGTCCAAAATCGGGTTAAAGGCATCCCCGTTAAACACATAAATTATACCCCCTGAAGCAGTGTAGAGCCTGTTATTTATGTTGAAAAACCGACTGCTTCCTTCGGGAATATCTACCCCTGTGTCTATCCAGTTGCTTCCGTCATAGCGGATCAGGCTTAACGAGTCCTTCGCAAAAAGACCTTGTGAGGTAATGGAAAGCTGACTAAAAGACGAGGTGTCGGAAAATCGGGTCCAATTGTTAAAATCCAGCAAGTTATCTGAAAGTCCCCCGAGTTGTATGCCCTCGGCGGTAAGCACAAACAAGAAATCATTGCTTATGACTAATTTTTCTACGATGACATCAGATCCTCCATCTCCAATTTGCAGGAAGTTTTCGGTAATCTCCCCTGAATTCAAATTCACCACTACTACCCCGAAGTCAGAAGCAATGTACGCATTCGTTTTGTTTACCATAATATCATTG
>JAPPDO010000088.1 GCA_028821635.1 Ekhidna sp. | reverse complement strand
AGGGTCTATTTCTGCTAAAAAGGAAAGTTCGTCTTTCCAATCTGTAGAATCCATGAGAGAAGTATCTGTCTCATTTTTGAAATCAAGCGATATTTCTTTGATCAAATGCTTGTTATGAAGCTGCTGAATTTGATTCGTATAAATTTTATTAATGTCAGGGTAATTGGGAACAGCAACTGAGTCCGGTCGAAGTTTCTGACAAGATGCAATTAAAATAACCAGTAGAGGAGCGGCGATTTGCTTCATTCGATCAGTACTTCTCCTGTCATTTCTTTCGGAATTGAAAGACCCATGAAAGTTAAAATGGTGGGAGCCAGGTCGCCAAGCTTTCCATTTTTTAGCTTCCCTTTGAAGTCATTA
The DNA here is from genome assembly GCA_028821635.1 of Ekhidna sp. Taxonomy (GTDB): domain Bacteria; phylum Bacteroidota; class Bacteroidia; order Cytophagales; family Cyclobacteriaceae; genus Ekhidna. The sequence goes on along the minus strand of JAPPDO010000088.1, from coordinate 2,308 downwards.
TCTACGACAACGAAGGGAACAAGATTAGTCGTATGAGCAGTATTCGGGGTACCGTCAGGATTGACCATAATGTCAGCATTTCCATGATCTGCAATTACGATAGCTAAATAGTTATTCTCGAGAGCGGTATTTACAACTGCTTCAGCACATTGGTCCACGGTTTCGCATGCCTTAACGGCGGACTCAAAAACGCCGGTATGGCCCACCATATCGGGATTGGCAAAGTTGAGACAAACGAAATCCGCAGATTTATTTTTTAATTCAGGAATAATTTTATCTCTTACGTCGGTTGCACTCATCTCAGGCCGAAGGTCGTAGGTCGCTACTTTTGGCGAAGGACACAGTATCCTTCTTTCTCCTTTAAATTTCCTTTCCCTGCCTCCGGAGAAAAAGAAAGTAACATGGGGATACTTCTCCGTCTCGGCAATTCTAATCTGATTTTTACCGTTTGCTTCCATCACTTCGCCCAGCGTTTTGGTCAGGTTATCTTTTCCAAACATCACATTTACTCCCACGAAGGAGTCATCATAGTTCGTCATGGTTACATAGTGAAGCTGCAACCTCTTCATCCCCTGATCAGGAAAATCTCTTTGTGTTAAAACTTCTGTGAGTTGTCTTCCTCTGTCTGTCCTAAAGTTGAAACATAGAACTACATCTCCCTCCTTAATTTTTCCATCTGCACAGATAATCGGCTTGATGAATTCATCCGTAATGTTCTCCGCATAGGACTTTTCCATAGCTTTAAGCGGGTCTTGGGCTGCCTCCCCTATTCCATTCACCAGTGCATGATAAGTCAAGTTCACCCGATCCCATCTCCGATCCCTGTCCATGGCATAATATCGACCTATTATGGTTGCCAATGTTCCTGTGCTCTCGGAGATGTGATTTTGTAAATCTTTAAGGTATTTTACTCCTCCTTTTGGGTCAGTATCCCTCCCGTCGGTGAATGCGTGTACATACACTTCTTTGCAATTGGAGTCTTTGAGTGTGCTTAACAGACCCTTCAAATGATCAATATGGGAGTGAACCCCACCGTCAGAAACCAAACCCATTAGATGGATGGCTTTGTTGCTTTCTTTTGAATAGTTAATCGCATCCCTTAATGCCTTATTTTTGATTAGTGATCCATCTTTGACGACATTTCCAATCTTCACGAGGTCTTGATAGACCACTCTGCCGGCTCCAATATTCATGTGGCCAACTTCTGAATTACCCATTTGGCCTTCCGGTAATCCGACAGCAAAACCGGATGCTTCTAAGGTGCTGTTTGGGTACTCTTTAAGCATTTTATCCATAAAAGGAGTATGAGCAGCATCAATCGCTGAAACTTCTTTCTTTTGCGCAATCCCCCAACCATCAAGTATCAGAAGGATAACTTTTCTGTCCATAGCACAAATATAACGGCACGGCACTGCTAGGATGCTACAGATTTTTCTATGCAGAGCGATGGATACAAAAATTACAAGGAAGCGGCATCCTCGTTCGAGGATGCCGCAAAAAATCTTTTAAACTTCCTTTCCCCCTACTCCCTGACAAACTTCAACAAACGCCCGTCCGGTAGCTGCACCAAATAGAGGCCGCCTCGCAGGGAGGTGATATCTACCCTTGTGTTCGTGGTGCCTTCCAGCAGAAGCTTTCCGTTCAGGCTCAGAATCTTGAACGTCCCCTCGACCGAAGAGCGCACCTCCAGATAGCGGCCCGAAGGGTTAGGAAAGATGACCACCTCCGCTGCATCGTCTGCCCCTAGCGGACCCCTCTCCTGTATCATGATATCAAAACTATCGGAGACCGAGCCGCCGTTGCCGTCATTGGCGGTGACTTTCACGGTGAGTGTGCCCGCATCGGCGGCCTGCGGGGTGCCGGAGAAGGTGCGGGTGCCCGCATTGAAACTCAGCCAGCCGGGTAAAGCTGAATCATCGCCCTGTGTTGCGGTGTAGGTCAGTGCGTCACCGTCGGCATCATTGAAGGTGCCTGCGGGGAAGGTGTACCGAAAGGCAGTTCCCACGGTGGCTGTCTGATCGGGAATCATGGTCATCACCGTTGGTGAGGCGTTGAGCGTGCCCTGTGGCGTGGCGGTCACCTCGTCCGATTGTGTGCCGTTCACTGTCCCAGCTACCGCACGGATGCGGAACGTGTAGGCCGTGCCGTTGGTCAGGGCGGTGACCGTGTGGCTCACGGTGGTGGCACCGCTTCCGCCGATGTCCGTCCAGTTTCCATAATCGCCCGTGCCCGCCTTCTGTCGGTATTGGTAGCCGGTGATGTCGCTGTTGCTGGGGTTGCTCCATGCGAGGGTGACCTCAGCGTTGCC
>JAPPDO010000354.1 GCA_028821635.1 Ekhidna sp. | reverse complement strand
AAAACCCCACATCGAAAGCAGCGGAATATGAGATAGACCCCGCCATTTTGGAACTCACCGGAAGCGATGCCGGTAAAGAACGCTATCTGGCATTCTTAGGTCAGATATTGCTTATGTGCAGGGAACAGGTGAGGATGAACCCCGCTTTTGCTCCTCAAGTATTCATATTCACCCCCACGTCATGGCTTATCCCACGACCGACGTATGTGACTTTCAGAAAACACTGGGACCGACATTTCCAATTTAAGAATGGTTTTTTGATCACTAGCAATGAGTTCTTCAAACTGGACGGAAAGTGGCCGCTGGCTTTCACCATCTGGAGCTACCAGCCTGCTGAAAAGGAACGTAAAAATGAAGTAAAGCTCTTTGATTTTACCCGGCTGAAAAAACCGGAACTTAACTACAACTGGAACACGGAGGAGGAAACAGAGAAGGCATTAAATGGAATGATAGAAAAAGCTAAAAGGGTGCTTTTCAATAAAGCTAGATTATCTATTAAAGACTGGTCGGGTCAAAAAATGTACGATTTCAAGAGAAGTCCAACAAAAACTGAGTCAGAATCAGGGAGAATTTTTGGCGGTCTGCCTCTAAGTGACGAAAGAAGACGTAATAGGAAAACCTACGGCATTGAAAATTCGGAATTTATTGGTTTTATGGACAATACAACTCCTGTTAGAGTTAAAGCAAAAGATGATCAAAGATTTTTTAATGGAAATGTATGGTTTAGGTTGGATACTGTTTTCATCAATGCAAATCAGACTAAAATATTTAGTGGACCATCTGATAATAGAAGCTACTGTGCTTATGATTTGCCTTCTAGCAAAAGAACATTTTCCTGGTTTGCTCTTACTAAAGCCCTCAATGGACATTATCCCGTCTGGGCCAACCAATTTGATATTTGGAAGCCGGAAGTCACACCTTTACATGAACCTTACTTTTATTCCCTGTGCTTTGCTTACGGCTTAGCGGAGAACCGCTGCGTTGTAACAAAATTTGAAGCTGACAATCCGGTGGAGGGCGCACCGGGGGTATTTGCGGACAATCCCCTCTCGCCCAACAACTCGGAATCTTTCTGGAACACTACCCTGAAAAAGGAGATTGTATCGGAGCCGGACACGGCCATGCTGTTGTCCGCAAGATCACCGAAATCTATCGCATCTGGAACAGAGAATACTGCAAAGGGGAAACCCTTGAGCATGTCGGGCTGCACAATGAGCCTTACTTCAGGTATTTCGATTATCCTGACTTTCTCACCCCCAACGCAGGGCTGGTCCAAATCAGGAAATATGCCGATCTTGAAGGCTTGGAGGACTTGCAGCGTCTGTTTTCTGAGGCCGCTGCACGCACAAAATCGGTAAAAGAAGAGATTTATCGCTTACTTGTGAAAGAGTTTAACTACTTTGAATGAAAACGAGTGGGGGACGAGCAGTATAGTGCTCTCTCCAAGTGTAGTTTGTAATCAAGGCGTTCAATAAAGATTTAACCACAAAGGACACAGAGAAGCCGCAGAGAGCACGGAGAGTATACTTTCACTTTCTAAGTGCATACTTTGACTTCTCTGCTTGCAGGGTTTTAAATACTAAGGTCTATTTTCAGGCTCCGGATGCTGATAAATTGAGTGAGCATTTCTTATCAATCAGGACAGATGTTGAAACGCTTCTACCCCGATTTGATTTAGATCAATTTTTACTCCCTAACGAACTATAGTATAGATTAAGCCCAGCAAAGTGTATGGAGGGAACCTGGAAAGTAGGGTTACAAATTACACCTAGAGGGTGCTTAATTGAATAAACCTTATCATTAAAGACATGAATCTACCAGAAATAAAAAATAGTGAAGTCGTTGTTTTCAAACCTAAAGATGGGCAAACTGAGTTTCGGGTATTGCTTGACGGTAAACACGACACGGTTTGGGCTACTGACCAGCAAATAATGGACTTGTTCGGAAAAGCGAGAAGAACAGTTGGTGCGCATATTAAGAATATCTATGAAGAAGGTGAACTAGATAGGGAGGCAACTTGGCGTGAACTCCGCCAAGTTCAAAAAGAAGGAGGACGGAAAGTTTCCCGAAAAGTCGCTATTTACAACCTGGATGTTATCATTTCAGTGGGGTATCGTGTCAAATCTAAGGTAGGGATTGAATTTAGAAAGTGGGCTACTCAAAGGCTCAGAGAATATTTGCTCAAGGGATACTCTATAAATCAAAAATTACTTCACACCGAAAGAAAGAAAGTCAAAGCATTACGAGCAGAGATAAATAGTCTGAATGATGAGTTATCCGAAACTCAAAAAGCATTTACAAGCGGGTTATTATCTATAATCTCTCACTATTCAAAATCCTTTGAATTACTTGATAAATATGATAAAAATGAGTTGTCTTCTGACAGCCTGAATAAGGATGTAATATATGTTATCAATTATAAAGACGTAAAACAAGCAGTAAAGGAACTCAAATCTGACCTTATCCAAAAAGGAGAAGCCGGTGACCTGTTCGGCAATGAAAAAGACGATTCATTCAAGGGGATATTAGGGAGCATTTCACAAACAGTTTATGGAGAATTAGCTTATCCAACAATTGAAGAACAAGCCGTCCAATTATTGTACTCAATCATTAAGGGACATCCATTCAGCGATGGAAACAAGCGAATCGGTTCATTTATTTTCGTTTGGTTTCTTGAAC
>JAPPDO010000173.1 GCA_028821635.1 Ekhidna sp. | reverse complement strand
GGATAGACATCACCTCCCTGCAAAGCGGGCTGTACCTCGTGCAGCTACCGGATGGGCGTTTGTTGAAGTTTGTGAGGGGGTAGGGGGGGAAAAGGTTTAAGCGTTTTTTATGTGGATCACTTTTTACCGCAAATCCATTGTGTTTTGGCAATGCCCTGAGCTAATGCTTTAAAAATTTGAATGCTTTTTTAAAGCGTCTTTTCTTTTCTTCAACAATAAGAAAATAATAGCCGGTGGCAAGATTTTTAGTAGGGATTTTGTATTTGCCATCCCCCACTTCTTCCGGTTTAATGGTAACCTTGTTGCCGATCATGGAGTTAAGTTCAATCTTTATATCAGCGGCATTACCATCAACTTGAACGATTAAGAAATCTGTCGCCGGATTGGGATAAATATTGACCTTTCTTTCTTGCGCAAAGGAAAGTTGAGCGACTGCTAGGAAATTTAGTAGTCCGATAAGCAACGATATGAAAAATTTATTACGCATTGTCAATAATACAAATTTAACGTAAAAAATTTTAAATAGTTTCCACTAATGTGAAATAATTTTCACTAACGGCTATTTATTGTTGTATGAGGTAATTTTGAATTATAATTAATTTCAAGCATGTCAGACGAAAAAGTTATCTTCTCTATGTCGGGGATTAATAAAATCTACCCGCCACAAAAACAAATACTGAAAAACATCCATCTGTCCTTCTTTTATGGCGCAAAAATAGGCGTATTAGGCCTGAACGGTGCCGGAAAGTCATCTCTACTTCGGATTATCGCCGGAGTGGACAAAGAATATCAGGGCAAGGTGGCCTTTTCACCGGGATTTACAGTCGGAATGTTAGATCAGGAGCCAAGGCTGGACCCCGATAAAACCGTAATTGAGGTAGTTAAAGAAGGGATCAAAGAGATCAATGATTTGCTTAAAGAATACGACGAAATCAATGCCGGTTTTGCCAGTCATGAGGTTCTTGAAAATATTGATAAAATGAATAAACTCATTGAGCGGCAAGGAGAGGTGCAGGAGCAGCTTGACGCTGCCGGGGCTTGGGAAATTGATCATAAACTTCAACGTGCAATGGACGCATTAAGAACCCCTCCTGAAGATGCCGTTATTAAGCATTTATCGGGAGGGGAAAAGAGGCGGGTTGCATTATGTCGTTTGTTACTGGAACAGCCGGACATTCTCCTCCTGGACGAACCGACTAATCACCTGGATGCCGAATCGGTATTATGGCTGGAGCAGCACCTACAGCAATATAAAGGAACCATCATCGCCGTGACGCACGATCGTTACTTTCTTGATAACGTTGCCGGCTGGATTTTAGAACTTGATAGAGGAGAGGGCATCCCGTGGGAAGGAAATTATTCAAGCTGGCTGGAGCAAAAACAGAAACGTTTAGCACAGGAAGAAAAGCAGGAATCCAAAAGACAGAGGACACTCCAGCGAGAACTGGAATGGGTTCGTATGAGTCAAAAGGCGCGTCAGGCAAAGGGTAAAGCCAGGCTCAATGCCTATGACAAACTGATGAGCCGAGAAGGTAAGGAGAGAGAACGGAACCTGGAGTTGTACATCCCCCCCGGTCCTAGGCTGGGGACTAAAGTGATTGAGGTTAATGGCGTATCTAAGACATTTGGAGAAACGCTGCTTTTTGAGGATTTATCATTCAATCTCCCTCAGGGAGGTATTGTTGGCGTAATCGGACCTAATGGTGCCGGTAAGTCTACTTTATTTAAACTTATTGCGGGAAATGAAGCACCGGACTCGGGCAGCTTTGAAGTGGGCAAAACGGTGGAGATGAGTTACATAGACCAAGAACACAACCGACTGGACCCGGAAAAAACTGTTTTTCAGGTAATCGCTGAAGGTAATGAAATCATTGATTTGGGCGGAAGAGAAATGAACGCCCGAGCGTATGTAAGTAAATTTAATTTCACCGGACCGGATCAGGAAAAGCAGGTGAGTAAGTTATCGGGAGGTGAGCGAAACAGAGTTCATCTTGCACTCACATTAAAGAAAAGTTCAAACCTCATTCTTTTGGATGAGCCTACAAACGACTTGGATGTGAATACGTTAAGGGCTTTAGAAGAGGCCTTGGAAAACTTTGCCGGATGCGCCGTGGTCATCTCCCATGACAGATGGTTTTTGGATAGAATTGCCACCCATATCTTAGCCTTTGAGGGCGATTCACAAGTTTATTGGTTTGAAGGAAACTTTACAGACTATCAAGAGAACAGGAAGAAACGTCTTGGCGAAGAGGCACTGACTAAAACTAAATATAAAAAACTGATGGCATAACATTGATGAGAAAATGATCATCAATGTCTTTCCCAACAATTTAATTTTAAAAAGCAGCTAATTGAGTGATTGCTACCAATGGATATTTGATGGCATGTAAATTTTCTTTTCCTATCAGTTTGAGACCTTTGCATAAAAAGCTATTTTTTATCTTATCTCCTTTCCCGCCTCGCTCTGTGTACTTTGTGGCTTCTCCGTGTCCTTTGTGGTTAAATCTTTAATCGTTCATTCAGCACTACCTGATGAATAAAATAAAAAAAACTAAAAAAAAAGATTTGCAGAAAAGAAAATACTTTTATATTTGTACCACACTTAATAATGAATCATTTAACTATTAAATCTTATGAAAGCGTCAATCAACCCAAACATTTCGCAGGTAAAACCCGAAATA
>JAPPDO010000015.1 GCA_028821635.1 Ekhidna sp. | reverse complement strand
TGCCGAAGAAAGCCCGCAGCCTGACGGACAACGTCTCCCTGCATGACAACCTGACCGACGTGCTGGACAAGCTCATGCTTCGCTATCAGGTGACACATCCTGCATTTTATGCAGCCTACGAACAGAGCCGCACTATCGTGGATTGATGGGTCTCTTTCAATAATGATTTAGCTATGAAGAGCACGGGGAAGGCATGAAAGGCACAGAGAGATGACAAAAAATAAAATAACGAAATCAGAACTGTTTGGGTCGCTCAGCTTCAAAACGTTGCGCACCAACCCTGACTTTAAAGAGGACAGCGTCAGAGAAGTCATCATCCTGCCGATACTTCAGGCACTTGGATATACTAATGATGCTATCAAAAAGAAAATTTTCAATTTTAAAAATTTAAACTTAACTGAATAAATGCTCTTTAAAAAATACTCATACTTCGATTATCAATTTCCGGAACCACAATATTTAGGGGCCAAACATACCCATCTGTCATGGATTCAAAAGTTTATACCAAAGGACATTAACTCAGCCCTTGATGCTTTTTCGGGTTCTCAGTCAGTGGCTTTTTTATTTAAACAAAATGGATTTCGGACGATCACAAACGATTTTCTAAAATTTAACAACAAAATAGGTCTTGCATTAATTGAAAATAGTATTGAAAAAATTACAGAAAGAAATTTAGAAACACTACTTCAGCCAGCAAAAAACAAAAAAGATTATCAGCTTATTGAGTCGGTGTTCACAGACATTTTTTTTGAAAAAGAAGAAGCTAATTTTTTGGATAATTTCCGTGCCAACATTCCTTTGTTAAATAATCCCTATAAAGAGGCTTTGGTGTATTCAATTATCAACAGAAGTATGACAAGAAAAATCACAATGGGACATTTCGGTCATACTCGGGCTTTAAAGTATGCAAGCGACCCTGAGCGAATCAAACGTAACAGAAGTTTGATACGACCGATTAAGGAAATTTTTAAAGACTTGCTCCCCAAATACAATAATGCCGTATTTGATAACAAACAGGATAATCAAAGTTTCAATAAAAACATTCTTGATTTACTACCCAAGCTAAACAGTGTTGACATAGCCTACTTTGACCCCCCCTATTGTAATAGCCATGCAGATTATCAGAATTTCTATCACCTATTAGAAACTTATACAGAATACTGGAAAGACAAACAATTTATAAACAAAATCAAACGCTACGATCCACAACTTTCTAGTGGTTTTGATAAAAAACGTGAAGTTGTAAAATCTTTTGAAAAACTGTTCGAGTATTCACAGGAAATTCCACATTGGCTAATCAGCTACAATGATCGGAGTTATCCAAGTATAAACGAATTGACTAAAATCATATTAAAATACAAAGATGTAAAGGTTGAGGTAAAAGCATATAGGAATGGTAGGGGCGGAAAAGGAAGTGTAGCCGGAAGCCATGAACTCTTATTTGTCTGCAAACCAAAAAAGAAGTATTTTGTCCATATGAATCACGAAGTACAAAAAACACATGAAGGGTTTTAACTATTGGAAAGAATTACACGATAGTGCAAAGCTTGAGGAGTTTAGTTCAAACAGGGAAGGATTACTTTGGCTAAAAACGAAATCAATTGTTCGAAGAGAATTGATTTCAGAATTTGTTCAGAAAAACAACATAACACTTAGAGAAAGGGCTTTAGCAAAACAATTTTTAGAGTTATTTGCGCTCCTTTGTAAAAATATCACCAATTCACATCAACTTATTGACACATACATCAGGGAAAAGAATAAAGTACAAGTAGTGAAGATCAATTCAGACCAACTGGTCTCCGAATTATACAAACTGAAAAACTTTGATTGGGGAGGTGACTATCAAAATTCATTGGATAAATATTTAGTAAATCGTTATGTAAAAATTCACAAGTCTTACGATACGCTTTTATCAAAGTTTGAAGGTGAAATCCATGTTGCCGTTCAAGGCTATGTACTGAATAGTTGGTACAATCATTGGAGCAGTATTCTGATTGAACACATTTTCAAATCACATCAGACAGTTTTACCAACAGTTGGACAAATTAAAAACGTTGACTTTTTCATTAACAATATTCCATTTGACCTAAAAGTAACCTACTTGCCATCAGAGTATATAAAACTTAAAAGGAAAGAAAGAGGACTTCCCGTTGAACTGACATATCTGAAAAACAAGGCTAGAGAAGCTAACATCACATTTGACAAAACAGCTAAATCTGAAAATATTGAGTATGAAATCACAGAAAAGATGAAGGACAGGGGTGATGAGTTCTGTAATTCTGTTTTAGCTAAGCTCAGAAATGAAAAGATTGATATTTTAAGGGAAGCTCAAAACAATCCTACAATATTAGCAAAATGGCTCTATGAACATCAGGGTGAAATGCGTTTTGGATCAGAAAACAGAATATTTCTTGTTTTAGTTGACGCAGATGATTTTAGAAGTTCATGGAAATTAAAACGAAATCTCGCCTTATTAAAACCAACGATAATATATTATCTTGATAATTTTAGAAATAAAAAAACTGAAGATTTGAAAGTGTCATTTGGTTATAAAGAAAAGTCACAAAAATTTACTGCATTAACGGATATAATTTTTGTGGTAAAATAATCGTAATATGTATGTTGCGGGTGGAGGGGATAGTAAATATAAAAACTAACAGGAATGCATTTTTTCTACATAGATGAATCGGGCGACACAG
>JAPPDO010000220.1 GCA_028821635.1 Ekhidna sp. | reverse complement strand
TAACCGGATCTTGAGGAATTTCATTTTGCTTCATCTTTGAGGCTACTTTGAAGTTGTCAATTTTAAAGTTGTTGCAAATACTTTCTATTATTTCTTTTCCCTCTCTATCAAATAGGTTCCCATTAGCATTATTTCGTTCGGAAAGTTGAACATCATCGACTTCATTTTCATGCTGAATATCAGGGCTGCAAAGTTTTAGTGACCCTTTAAGGAAGCATTACTACAATAACCGGCAAACCATTAGAAACACCGGAGAATATTGACGCATTAAACCATTAAAATGACCGGAAGACGATATTAGTAAGTATTACAAAGGCAGACTTTGCAGCCGAGTTTTAGTATGAACTCGCTATTAAATCAAAGTAGAGCAAGTTATACCTTTTTAGCTGCCTTTCCCCTTTTTTTTGTATTTCGGATAATCTTTTTTCATAAAAATCTACGATTTCATCAGCGTTCAGGTTTATTATTTCTTCATTCATTTTATCTCTGATTTTTCTAATTTTTTCTATGAACTTTTTTTCAGTCTTCTTCATAATTAAATATTTCTTTTGGTGTATGAATTTCTGTAGATTTTCTTAATCATATCATTTCAAACCCTCCTCCAGATGTAGTTTACAATCCGGCCGTCCTTCCCTTGGGAGGTCGCTCTTTTCTTATGCGATTTTGGGTAAAGCCTTCAAGCAGCTACATTATTCTCTCTCAATGCTTCATTGAGCGAGGTCTTCTTATCTGTGCTTTCTTTCCGTTTTCCAATAATCAGGGCACATGGCACCTGGTAAGAACCCGCCGGAAATTCCTTTGGCATGGTGCCCGGTATTACCACGGAACGGGGAGGGACAAAGCCTTTGTATTCTATAGGTTTACGTTGGGTGACATCAATGATTTTAGCACTGGCGGTGAGCACCACATTAGCACCAAGCACGGCCTCCCTCCCTACCCTGACCCCTTCGACGATAATGCACCGAGATCCTATGAACGCATTGTCTTCAATGATGACCGGGGCAGCCTGAACAGGCTCTAAAACTCCCCCGATTCCTACACCCCCGCTCAAATGGACATTTCTCCCTATTTGTGCACAACTTCCTACCGTAGCCCAGGTATCCACCATCGTACCGGCATCAACGTATGCCCCTATGTTTACGTAACTCGGCATCAGCACTGTTCCCGCACTGATGTATGCCCCATATCTGGCAACGGCATGAGGAACCACACGAACGCCTAGCTGGTCATATCCGGACTTTAGCTTTATTTTATCATGAAACTGAAAAGGTCCGACTTCTATCAACTGCATCTTCATCAGTGGGAAATACAGGATGACTGCCTTTTTTAACCATTCATTCACCTTCCAGTCATTACCGTCCGGTTCAGCGACTCTGCGCTTCCCGCTGTCAAGATCTTCAATAATCGTTTTAATTGCAACAGCAACCTCTTTATTTTTTACTAATTCACGGTCTTTCCATGCTTCCTCAATGAGGCTTTTTAATTCCATTGGATAATTATTATTTAACGTCTGAATCTAAATGAAAACAAATAAAAAAAAATAGCATGTAAATATCGTGAGAGATGAGAGAAAAGTCAGACATCAGGAAGGCATCTTACTTTATTTAAAAGCGAACCAAATGTTGATTTAGCCCTTCAAAGATTTAAGAAAACAGAAATTACTTCTCTGCATCACTATTTAATTGCCTCTTGTTACCAAGAATTAATATGAGTGCTTTATTGTCTAAATAAACACTTCAGTAAAAATAATTAATAGTCTGATTTTAAGTTAATTAACAATAATAAAAATGAATAGTCTAAATTTATTTTTAGTCTAAACTAAAAATAGATTATGTTTGCGTTATGAATGTTGGACTTAGTTTAGCAGAGGAAAACTACCTGAAGGCGATGTATCATTTATCCAACGGCGGCAGTGAAAGTGTAAACAATAATGCCCTCGCCGAAAGCATAAAAACCTCTCCGGCCTCGACCAATGACATGGTGAAAAGATTGTCCGGTAAAAAACTTCTTGCACATCAGAAATACAAAGGCACAACGCTTCTGCCCAAGGGGAAGAAAATTGCACTTTCCATTATCCGAAAACATCGGCTTTGGGAGGTCTTTTTAGTTGAAAAATTACATCTCAAATGGGACGAAGTTCACGAGATTGCTGAACAACTGGAACACGTGAAGTCCCCTCTCCTGATCAGTCGGCTGGATGAATTTTTAGGCAGGCCAACCATAGACCCGCACGGAGATGCAATCCCTGATGAGCATGGCAACATGAAACAAACACTGAAAGCCACACTGTCGAATGTCTCCATTGATACACGGGGAATTATTGTGTCTGTAAGTAATGACAACCCTGCTCTATTAAAGCATCTAAATAAAATTGGTATTGAACTGGGGTCAAAAGTTAAGGTTACCGACCAAATTGATTTTGACGGCTCTATTGCAATAAGCATCAATGAAGGTAATCCTCAGTTTATTTCAAAGCCAATTGCAGATAATTTAATGATTACCATACTTAAATAAAAATGAAGAAATCAATTATTTTAACACTAATAGCCTTACTCTTTGCAGCTTGTTCTACTCAAAGCAATTCGGGAAAGACAAAACTTCATGTTGTTGCCACCACCGGAATGCTTTACGATGCGGTCATTAACATAGCAGGCAATAAAATGAGTGCAGAGGCTATCATGGGTCCCGGCGTAGACCCTCATC
>JAPPDO010000430.1 GCA_028821635.1 Ekhidna sp. | reverse complement strand
AGAGCGTGGTGGGTACAATATAGGCAATTAGTTGTTACTTCGCTTTCGTTCTAATCCATTATTTAGCAATGTGTTACTCAATCACCGCTTAGAGGTTAGCTTCTGATAGGCTTGTCAACATAAGCCTAAATGCACTACGCGAAATTTAAATCGAAGGATAGCGCGTGACGGCTTTCCGTCACATTTTATTTTTGCTTTTAAGTGCTAAGAAATTAGCGTTAAGGTCATTAAATGTCAGAAAAGAAAGTTACAGATAAGTTGGAAGTACTGGTATGCAATGCTCCTGTTGATGGCAAGGTAGATATTTATATACCCGTCTATCTCAATGTAAATTACGGTTATCGTCAACGTAGGGTTACAAAAGAAGAAGCTATGGAGATTGCCGAGGAGTATAAGAACAAGGATTTTGATACTACTGATGGAGGTCATTGTGTAGGAGATAATGCCTTTATCTTCCCTCGATATATTCATCCTATTGCAAGACCTATCGAGAGGATAGATGAACCAGAGGGCGATGCTACTCCAGTTTCTTTTACTCTGGATGATATAGCAGAAGGTAGGTCTGCCAGTCAAGTCAGGACTAAGCAGAGGTTGAAAGTTGTATCTAAGGATTCTCAAGATTGACATTGTGATAATGCTTGTTCTTGACAACCTTGATTTCATCAGGGTTCTTGTGCTTTTTTATCGCATTGAAAACTCTATCAATAGCATTACTGCATTGTTGTTCAGTATCATAATCTATTGATCGAGCAATCACTACTCCATTTAGAGATAAAATCCAAAAGGGTGCTTCTTTGAAGTCTGTCCCACCTCTGTATTCAAATCTAATCTTGCTCATATTACGGTCTCCTTGTGATATATCATTCAAGTTACTTTTTGATTATCCGTTCACCGAATGCAGATGTGTCGTAGAAACCACCTGCATTCATCTTTTTATCTTCAAGGCAATGAAATGAAAGATTTTCAAAGAGTCCGTATTTTTCCACGTAACGCTTCAATTCTTTGCATAGTGGTTTAGTATTCAGGCAGTAATAGAATAAGCAAAAAGTTTCACTAGAGGTCAAAGAATGTTTTAATCTTCTTATGCAAAACTCTTTGTTATTCTTATCGAATACTGGTTCCTTCTCGACAGATCGAATCAAATCACACAGACTTGAAAAATAATGTCCGAAGTAGCTATCTAATTCTTTGAACCACGACTCGTATGCGGCATCAAAATTTTGTTTGCCCTGCTCGTCTATCCAGTCATAACGAACTTCAGGAGGAAAGCTCCCTTCGTTCTTGAGCGAGATAGTCTTATCAGTAATAGATACTGCTACACCCTGAAAAGCCATCTCGCCAATTTTTGTTTCATACATATTATCTCTGAGAATACTGAACGGATTTATTCTAAATTCACCAATAACAATTCTGGGAATACGAAACCACGAAAGGTTATCTGTTTTTTGCTCATAACCCGCATTACTCTTGTATTCAATGAGGTCTCTAAATCTCCTATCAAAATCGTCAAACGCTTCTTTCTTTTTGTAACGACGATCTTCGTTTCTATAATAAAGCCATTGCAAAGTTGAATATATTACAGCAATAACAGGTGGAACAACAATGGCAATCTTGTCTGAAGTGTTGAGAACATCACTGAAGAAATAAAAGGCACATAGACAACCTGCGACCAATACTATGTAAGTGATTGCCAATAATAACATCATAAGAAACTCCTTTGGTTGATATGTTAAGGGGCATCGAGATTTCATCTCAATGCCCCCTTGCACCAGACGATTTAGGAAGGGAGGACGTCTGGCAAGTTGTCATTACGAACTATCAATAACTCATTGCTTATCAACATCGTCAAGGATGACTGTTGGATGTATGCCTTTGTCATTTGTCCTTGATGTTCTGTTGACTATTGGAGCAGATGGTTTTGATGCTTCCCAATAAATTCCGAAACGATTTGCAATTCTCATCGGGATGTGCTGGTACACCTGCGGAGTATATCTCCACCAATCCTTGATGTATGTTTCAAAATCTCTACCTGCATTTTGTTGGTCGTCTGTATTCATATAAGTTACTGCGTTCCAAGCAGCCACCGGATCCTCATTAAATATGTCAGACAAGCTATTGGCAATTGATATAATTGAGTGCAAATGTTTCGACCAAGAAAATGATTGAAGTTCAAGCCAATTGCCTTGATTCCAATACCAATCTGACAAATCGTTTATAGTAAACACTCCAGTCCGATAAAAGTTTCTGTTGTAATAGCTCCAAGCATACGGATATTCATCTCGTAAACTATTCAGTGCAAAGCCTGAAGCAATCATACATATTACTTCTTCAAACCATAAGTTTTGATCGTCCCCAGCACGATAATTTGAAATGATGTGACAATACTCGTGAGCAAATTGATATATTATTTGAGGGTTGAAGTTTCCAAATCGTATAATGTCTAAAAATACCCGATATTGCCCTGTATGACTTCGACCATAAAGTACGGTTGGTCCAAATTCTGCATCTTGTATTGTTATATTCGAATAAGTTGGATTAGTCAATATATTGCTAAAGACTTTCCTAACATCATCGAGAGGTCTTTGGTTGATTGTACTTCCAGTATCCTGTCGAATGATTTGTGGTAGATGCTTTTGTTGCTCCAAAATGATTTGAACAGTATCTATTTGTGTGATTACTACTGTGTCAATTCGACTTTCATTT
>JAPPDO010000391.1 GCA_028821635.1 Ekhidna sp. | reverse complement strand
TCACTCATACCACGAGTAATGAATTCCGACGCAAGGCTTCCGGTGCATCGTGAAATGATTCCTATCATTATTAACATTTAGATACCATTTCCTATTCCCTTATCGGTGATTTTTTCGCCCAACCACATACAGAAAATGGTTCCTGATGTCAATATAATTACTGAAGTGAACTTAAAAAAGAATGTGTTATCGATGATTGCAGATGGCTCAATCGCCGCACTCACATAACTAAAACCCTGAGCAAAGCAGATGCCTATGGTTAATACTCTGGTTAGCTGGTTGATCTTCTTTCTTCCACTATCACCTTCTTTTTGTAATTTTTGGAAATATGGGACAGTTACTGTCATCAATTGCAATACGATTGACGCAGAGATGTAAGGCATAATTCCGAGAGCAAAAATAGAAGCATTACTAAATGCACCTCCCAGAATTGTATCCAGGAATCCGAAAATTCCTGATGCAGAGGTTAATTTACTTGGGTCAATTCCCGGAAGGACTACAAACGTACCAATACGAAAGATTATAAGGAATCCTGCGGTGTTAAGAATTCTTATTCTCAATTCTTCAATTGAGAATATGTTTCGTATGGTATCTATGAATTTCTTCATTATTCTATTATTATGGTCGATCCTCCTGCTTTTTCAATGGCTTTTTTAGCTGACTCTGAGAATTTGTGTGCAGTTATTTTGATGGTTGTGGTTATCTCTCCTCTACCTAGTATTTTAATTTGATCTTTCTTACTAGCAAGTCCATTCTGCTGTAACACTTTAGGAGTTATTTCTTTAGGTTTTTTGGAATCAATCAATTTTTGAATATCATCCAAGTTTATGGATTTATAAATGGTTTTATTATTGTTCTTAAATCCAAACTTTGGAATTCTTCTTTGTAGCGGCATCTGCCCTCCTTCAAAGCCCATTTTTTTTGAATAACCAGATCTTGACTGAGCACCTTTGTGACCTCTGGTAGAAGTGCCTCCTCTGCCGGATCCTTGCCCTCTACCTATTCTTTTTCTATTTCTTGTTGAATTTTTAGCCGGTTTAAGTGATTCAAGCCGCATATTAAAACTCTTTTACTTCTATTAAGTGACCAACTGCTTTTATCATTCCCTCAATTGACGGCGTTAGTTCTTTCTCAACAGATTTATTAATTCTACCAAGACCAAGAGCAACTATTGTTCTTTTCTGATTTTTGGGACGTTTAATAGTGCTTTTCTTTTGTGTAATTAATATTTTACCCATCTTTTTATCCATTGAAAACTTTATCTAAAGTCACACCTCTTTGCTGAGCAACTGTAAAGGGGTCTCTCATTTTGTTAAGTGCATCAAAAGTGGCTTTTACCACATTATGAGGGTTTGAGGATCCCTTTGATTTTGCTAATACGTCATGCACTCCGGCACTCTCTAGTACGGCACGCATTGCACCACCAGCAATTACGCCTGTACCTGCGGCGGCAGGCTTTAATAGAACATGTCCTCCTCCGAATTTACCAATTGCCTCGTGGGGTACCGTTCCTTTGAAAATAGGAACTTTCACTAAATTTTTCTTTGCGTCATCAATGCCCTTAGTAATTGCGTCAGTAACCTCGTTAGCTTTACCTAATCCATACCCTACAACTCCATGACCGTCACCTACCACTACAATGGCTGAAAAGCTAAATCTTCTACCTCCCTTCACTATTTTTGCTATTCTTTTGATAGCAACTACTCGTTCTTGAAGGTCAATTTCACTAGCTCTTATTGATTTTATGTTGCTTTTTGACATATTCTGTTAAAACTTTAATCCTCCTTCACGAGCACCTTCAGCCAGAGATTTTACTCTTCCGTGATACTTATATCCTGCCCTGTCAAAAATTACAGCTTTAATACCTGCTTCCTTCGCATTTTCTGCCAGTTTCTTACCTACTTCTTTGGCAATTTCAATGTTTAACCCTTCTCTGCCTATCTCCTTCGTAGATGCCGATGCTAATGTCTTCCCACTTATATCATCAATAAGTTGAGCATAGATCGCCTTATTGCTTTTGAATACAGATGCTCTGGGTCTTTCAGTCGTACCTGAAATTTTTCTTCTGATACCTAGCCTTATTCTTTTTCTTCTTGCTGTTTTTGAAATAGCCATTTTATATTATTTAGCGGCGGTTTTACCAGCCTTTCTTCTGACTTGCTCACCAACAAATCGGATACCCTTTCCTTTGTAAGGTTCTACTTTTCTAAGCGATTTGATTTTTGCCGCAATTTGTCCAACCAGTTGCTTATCTATCCCTTCAATCGTTATAATAGGATTTTTACCTTTTTCTGTAGCAGCAGTGACATTAATATCTTCAGGAACAACGAAGTATATGCTATGAGAATATCCAAGGCTAAGTTCAAGCACATTATTCTGCGCAACAGCTTTGTAACCAACGCCTACAAGCTCCATATCCTTTTTATAACCCTTACTCACTCCCTCTACCATGTTACTGACTAACGAACGATACAATCCATGAAGTGCTTTATGACTTTTTTGATCTGTTCGCCGTTCAATAGTAACTACACTGTTATCAATTTTACACGTAATATCCGGATTAATCTGCTGTGATAATTCTCCTTTAGGACCCTTCACATAAACAGTATTTTTATCTATTGTTAATGCTACGCCATCGGGCAAATTAATCGGTGCTTTTCCTATTCGAGACATTTTAATTCAATTAGTGAACATAACATAAAACTTCACCTCCAATGTGCTTTTGTCTAGCTTCTTTATCAGAAAG
>JAPPDO010000075.1 GCA_028821635.1 Ekhidna sp. | reverse complement strand
AATGAAATGAAATCCCAATTTATCGCTATGACATCACATGAGTTGAGAACCCCTCTTACGACCATCAAAACAAATACGGAATTGCTTAACTTTCAACTTAACCAAGCTGAACCTGACCGTAGCAAGCTGCTCCAGAGCGTGGAAAGAGTAGAGAATAACGTAGAACGACTGAACCAACTCATCAATAATATCCTAACGATTGGTAAGCTTGACTTGAAGAAGACACCCTTTGCTCCTACGCCTGTTTCCCCGTCCGATTACATCAGTGAGGTGATTTTGCCTGATTATCATCAACGGGGACATCAGGTAAAGCTATTTTCTGATGGGGAGCCCTATCAGGTGAATATGGATAAAGCACTCTTCACCCAGATTCTTAACAATCTAATAGAAAATGCGATTAAATATACGCTCGATGATCGACCTCCTGAAATTTATGTTTCGTATGCAGATGATCTTGAAATCAGGGTAAAAGACTATGGAATGGGTATTCCTGATGCAGACCAAGACAAATTGTTCGATACTTTTTTCAGAGCCTCTAACGTGGGCAATATCAAAGGGACAGGCTTAGGGCTTGCCATCGTCCATGAGTTTGTATTGCTTCATAAAGGAACCATCAAAGTAAAAAGCAAGGAATCAGTTGGCACAACTTTTATTATTAAATTTCCGAAAAAATAGAAAACAACATGGCAGATAAAAAAATATTGATCGTTGAAGACGATCCGGAAATCGCAGCCTCTTTATCGGACATTCTGAATCTCTTAGGTCATCAGATCGTGGGCATCGCTGAATCGTTTCACGAAGCCTTTGTCATTATGGAGAAAAATGAGATAGATCTTGTGCTGTTAGATATTCAATTAAAGGGAGAGAAGACGGGCATTGATGTCGCAGAAAAAATCGGAGACCGGCTTCCGTATATTTTTACGACCGCCTTTGCGGACGAGGAGACCGTCAGGAAGGCATCAGAGCTTGGCCCATACGGCTACATTGTAAAGCCCTATGGTATGAAAGATATTAACCCGGCCATTGAGGTAGCATTAAATAACTTCCAAAGGGCCAGAGACATGAACTCCGAAGAGGGGGGATTTCTTTCCAATCATCTCTACATAAAAGCCAACTCCAAGTTGATAAGGCTCAATGATGATGATATTTTATACATGGAAGCAAAGGGGGACTACGTTGTATTTAAGACCCTCAGTAAAGGATATGTGGTGCATTCAACGATCAAGAATGTCGTTGAAAAGATGAATCCTCAGAAATTTCTCAAAGTTCACCGTTCCTACGTAGTGAATCTGGAGAAGATCAAGGATATTGAAGACTCCAGCATTCAGATAGAGGATAAGATCATCCCCGTCAGTAGGCAGCATAAGTCGGAATTAATGGCCCGCATTGACTTAATCTAAGTCGTTACATGTCATCGTACCTTCTCCTCCGTTGAACACTGAGTTTCTGTCTGTAAACGAGAAAGCAAGCAACAGATACTTTTCATGACAATTTTTGAATTAAACAAAAAATACGGTCATGGAGGTTACAACAAGAAGAAAGCGATTTTATACCATTTTAAGGTTCTTTACAATATTGACATCCGTTTTAAAATATTCGGAGCGCAGGCAAGAGGGAGTGAGAGTAAGCATATCACTTGTCCTTTATTCTTTTATTCGATTTATAAAAGTAATTAAGTAAAATAAGGGCGTGAGGAATACAGCTTACTCTAAGTAATCATTATGAGCGGTTATAGTTTCATGTGAGAATGCCAAAATAGAGGGATGGGTCGTACTGATCAAATTATAAGCTATACTGATAAGAGGAGGTATCTTACACCGGAGATTTTCGCTCATAATACAGATAAAACGAAGATATAAAAGATTGAAGCGTTAGCTTTTAGTTGTCCGTTGAGCTTAACTAACAACTCATCAAGAGCACCTTTGGCACTTAATTCACTCCTAAAGCGGCTTAATACACGATGGTTAGGTACCTCGTCTCCTAATTTTAAATGACAAAAAAGTATGGTTCGGAATTTTTATTCACCATGTTCTCTACATCCATATCACTTAAATCGTACCAACAGATGCCTATTAAATGTCTCTTTTTATCTGGCTTAAACTGACTCTCGGTATGTCATGCTTGCGCTGAATAAAGTGGAGACTTTTCTGATTAGAAACTATCTCCTTAATCAAAAAGATCTCATAGACCTGACGATAGTGCTGCTGTTTTTGTACTTTACGCGACAGCCAATTTTTATCCTTCTTTCATAGTGACACTTTTCAGTAACAACCTATTTAAGGATGGGACCTTATTTATGACTATCCCAACATCTTATTAATTCAATCAAAGAGACCAAAAAATTAACTTAACCGGATTTTAAATAGATTAAAGCTAATTAGCTTTGTGATTATTCTGGTGATCGTGATTAAATTCTACAAAAAAAAACTTAGCGAAAGAAAATGAAGAAACTTATCCTGCTTCTCGTCCTAATCGTTGCATGTAGTCAGTTGAAAAAAGAAGAGTTGCTGCCTATTTATGGTAACACTACCATTGACGGGAACGACACTATCTATCACACCATTAAAGACTTCCAATTAATGGATCAGGATAGCATCATCATTACGAACGAATCAATAGCTGATAAAATCTATGTTGCTGATTTCTTTTTTACTTCATGTCCCACGATCTGCCCCGCAATGAAGGCTCAAATGCTAAGGGTTCATGAAAAATTTGAATCAAATGAAGATTTTATTATTTTGTCCCATACAATCG
>JAPPDO010000424.1 GCA_028821635.1 Ekhidna sp. | reverse complement strand
GGCATTTTTGTTCATTTTGGGATTCTTGCAAACCTTTAGGCAACTAGCCTAAGCGTAGATTGTATCTACGCTTTAATATATTTCGTTGCTTTTTTGGCGAGGAGATATAAAGGTGTAGTTACAAACTACACCTAGAGGGGGTGAGCCATCTTTGCCGGATTGCAAACTATGCCTAGAGCGGGTTTTAGTTCATTTTAAAATTTTTAATAATTAGGTCTCCAAAAAATTTTGCTCCTAGCTCAATTTGGGGTTCCCAACCATCATTATTTGGCGAATTATCTATCATATTCCTTGAATCCCAATTTAGTTTACTCCCGCTGGGGGCACATTCCAAATACTGAGCTTAAATGGCAAGTCCTTGCTATAAGGCACCACCAACACAAAGACAGACATCACCTCCCTGAGCAGCGGCCTGTGCTTCGTGCAGCTACCAGATGGAAGATTGTTGAGGTTTGTGAGGGAGTAGTGTCAAAAAGTTTCGGAAACGAAAATCAAATATCCATTTTTATGAAATGAATCAGGCCAATGTGCACAACTGTGTTTTAGGTTGAATACAAACTTTTGCTTATTTATCAAATTTAAGCTGTACTTCATCAAGGCTTTTGATAGAGCCTACTGCGGTAATAGTGTCGCTGATTCTTAATCGGGTATAACCATGTGTTATAATCGTCTGACCTCCCCTTACCACGGACAGGATGATAACATCTGCCGGTAATCTTAAATCCCTTAATGTGATGCCGTGAAGGTCGGAGTTCATCAGCTCAATATCTCTGGTATCCTGCCCTTTTTCCATTCCCAGAAGCAAGGAAGCAGCCTGAGGTGAGCGAACGAAATGATCAAGCAGGCTTACAATGGCCGTAGAAGGGTCAACGATCAGGGAACCAAGCGCATGAAATCGCTGTGAATTACACCGCTGATTAAGTCTTACAATGACATCTTTCGTTCCTATTTGCTGATAAATCATTTCTGCAATCTCCAGATTCTCTTCATCGGACAGCATGAGAACGATGGCTTCAGACTTATCTGCCTGAATAGCGATAAACTCTTTGTATGAGCATTTTTTCATATATCTCACCGGTATCTCCTCCGGTTCTTCAAAGGATCCCTGCTCTTTTTTTGTTGCAATTTGAACTTCCCAGCCATTTTCCTTTAGTTGTCTTGCGAGTGCTACGGACTGACTTTCATACCCAACGATTATCGCATCTCTTATTCCGTCAAATTCCGGTGTTTGTGCTCTGCTTCTATCTTCACCCATCCGGTAGATCGCCCACTTGAACAAGGGAGGGCCAATGAATTGATTAATAATGATGAGTGCTATGATGACCGTTGCAAACTGCTGACCCCAGGAAGGGAAAGTATTTGCTGCCACAGTAGCCAGGCCCAGTGCCACCCCTGCCTGCGTGATGTAGGGCATCCAACTCAAATGATTAAACTTTGCAGGATCTTTTGCAAGAACCCCCCCCGTATATCCGCCAATGATTATGGTCAAGATTCTTATTGAGAAGAGAATCAGTGCGACCGCGATGACTTCCGGGACTACATTGAGTGCGAAGGATGCTCCTGTAAGGGTGAAAAAAGCCACATAAATAGGAGTAGCCGTATCTTGTAGTATTTTAAGAAATTCTGGCCTTGATGTGCTGTAATTCGTTACATGAAAACTTGCGAGTATGCACATTAAAAGTGGCTCTAAGAATATTTTATGTCCAAACTCCGTCTTGGTGTAATCTTCTATTTGGTGGGAAAAGTAATAAGCAGAATATCCTGCAAGCAGTATAAATAATATTTTGATCACTCTTCTGATTCTCCATTTTAAAATAGTTTTGAGAAGGAATCCGTAAACATAAAAGCCGACGGCAAAGGATATTCCCAGCTCAATAAGGAGCATTAAAATCTCAATGTATTTAAAATCCTGACCTTCAATCAGAACTTGCGACAGGGAAAGGCAGACGGAAAAAAGAACAATTACCAGAAAGTCCTTCACCACGGTTACACCCATTACCGTTTGTACAAATGGCCCTTTAGCCCTGAGTTCGTTGATAACGGCAATAGCTGAGGCAGGTGATCGAGCTACAAAAACGACCGCTGTGAGCATCGAAACAGAAACTTTTGCAGCATTACTAAGATCCCTCATGTATGGGATATAGTTGGCAGCAAAATATATCAAAACCGATCCCAGCACAAAAGTCACTACTAACTGACCGAACGTGTTCCATTTAATTGAGTTGATTCTGCTCCTCAGTTCTCTAAGATAAAGCTCTGCCCCCGCAGCGAAAGCGATAAAAGCAAGCGCAACTTCATTGATGAAGTTGAGATCTGACTTTGCATTAATTGGTATCAACCCAATCACGTATGGGCCGGTTATTATGCCTGCAAAAATTAGCCCCGTAATTAAAGGCAATCTAATTTTTTGAAATCTTCTGGCTATTTGATTTGCAGAAATAGCAACGACCAAAAAGCCTGCGATAAGCAATACAATTTCATAGTTCACATTAAGCATGGGTCGCTAAACTATAATTTTCTGGTGTGCCTTTAGTAAAGAATTCTGAAAACTAATTAACTAAAAAGAAACCATCAACTCCTTTCATTTTGTTTTAAAAATTGATTTAATTTGAACAATCATGAAAAAAATAGTATCGTGCTTGCTGCTGTCCATCCTTGTTTCCGGTTTATCAGGCCAACCGGGGGTCTCTCATGAGTTGTATAATGATTTGCTTCAAAAATATGTTGATGAGGACGGAATGGTTGATTATGAGAATCTT
>JAPPDO010000035.1 GCA_028821635.1 Ekhidna sp. | reverse complement strand
ATTCCTTAATACCTCATCAAAAAGCATTAGCACTGCTGACATATTCTCGGCAAGTAAATCGTTTACTAACCTGAAATAATAATCATAGTCCAAGATGTGAAGGTTTTTGATTGTCTCCCGGTACGTAATCTTTCCTTCAAAAGAGAATGTCGTGATCAGGTCAAAGAGGGATAAAGCGTCTCTCAGGGCACCGTCCGCTCGCTGGGCGATTAAATGCAAAGCCTCCTTTTCTGATTGTATATTTTCGCTGGCAGCGACCTTTTCTAATTGCCTGACGATATCATTGACCTCAATCCGGTTAAAATCATAGATTTGACACCTCGAAAGGATGGTAGGAATGACCTTATGCTTTTCCGTAGTGGCCAGAATGAAGATAGCATATCCGGGCGGCTCCTCCAGGGTCTTTAGAAAAGCGTTGAAAGCCTGTGTTGATAACATGTGAACCTCATCAATAATGTAGACCTTGTACTTCCCCTGCTGCGGCGGATACCTCACCTGATCTATTAAGTTGCGAACGTCTTCTACGGAATTATTTGAGGCAGCATCCAACTCGAAAATATTAAAGTTGTGCGGACTTTCACCCGATTCGGTCTCAAACTCATTGATAGTCCTCGCCAGAATTCTTGCGCAGGTGGTCTTTCCAACGCCTCTTGGCCCGCAAAAGAGCAATGCCTGCCCAAGATGATTAGATTTGATCGCATTCTTCAAAGTCGTCGTAATGTGCTCCTGCCCTACGACCTCATCAAATCCGAGAGGTCTGTACTTACGTGCCGATACTAGAAAGTGCTCCATATAAAGGGCAAGATAATGAATGATGCTGCTCTTCTACAAAATTTATTCAATAAAAAGCGTTGAACCTCCATTCGGTTTTATTATTTTGAATCTTACTTTCGTTTTTAAACGGGTTCATTAATTTTGTAATGTAGAAAGGGGTCGACCGGAATTGACAGTAAGTGTACACTGTATGCCGGCATGTCGGGTGTTGAATGAGCACACGTAATCAATTCATTCACTATGATAATTGGCGAGTCTAACTACGCTATGGCAGCCTAATTCTTAAATAAAGTAAAGAATTATCAGGGTTGAGCTTTATCGGTTCCCCCTGCCACATCCTGCTGTTCTTTTGTCCTTGAGAACAGTGCTTAGGGTGTCGTAACAAGGAATAATCCGGAGTAACGCCGCAGGCTTCGGGTGAAATTTAGCGGCTGGCATTTTAGGTGGGTAGTTGTTCGCCAGCCTGGAGTGTGAGATAAAGAAGAATAACTAAGCATGTAGAAGGCCTATGGATGCCTTAGCTGGACGAGGGTTCGAATCCCTCCGACTCCACGAAAATGAAAGAAGGTCAGCAAAAAGCCGGCCTTTTTTCGCTTCCGGCAGCTATGAGAACAATGCTACGATTCCGTACTAAAAGAGGTTGAGAATTGTGGTAATGAGGTCAACGGTCTCGTCCCAATATTAAGTTGAGCATATCCATGTCAGATGTATCCAAATCGAACATTCCATGCCAGCAGTTTTTACTTAATTTTGTTATTAGCTTGGAATGATACTACTTACTCCCTGCCAGGCTGTCTGATGGTACTTTACACAAACGGATGACTTTTGTTCTTCTTTCATAGTGACCCCTGTTAGTGACAAACTATTTCAGGCGAGACTACCCTTTTACAACGTGTACGTAGCAGCTTGGCGGGTCGTGGATAATTGATGCCCGACAGGTAATTATGAACTTTAGGAAAGTTTGAAACTTTCCTAAAGTTCATAATTCGTAGGGATATCTTATAGATCAGGCATCAGAAACCTTGCAAGTCTAGGAGACCTGCAAGATTTTAATGCAAAACAACCCGAAGATAGACAAAATAATAGCTGTTTTTAATAGCTGCCTCACCGTGCTTATTCACTGGCATAGACTAGGGGTGTTTTAAGGAACAACTAAGTATGGATACCACACTTCGTAAATTCATTGCTGAAATAGCAGGATATCCGGCAGTAACTCATCAAAATTTTAGTACAACTTAAAGGCTTTATACTGTTTTCTTAGCCCTTCTTTTACTTTTGCATACTTTCAAATAACAAGATTCAGTGGCAGTTTACAACTTTCGAGAGATTGAAACCAAATGGCAGAAATACTGGGAAGAGAACGAAGTTTACAAAACCTCCAACCTTTCACAAAAGCCCAAATACTACATTCTTGATATGTTTCCTTACCCCTCCGGTGAAGGTCTTCACGTGGGACATCCGCTGGGCTACATTGTCTCGGACATCGTATCAAGGTATCATAGACTGAAGGGATTCAATGTGCTCCACCCTATGGGTTTTGACAGCTTCGGCTTACCTGCCGAGCAATATGCCATTCGGACGGAACAACATCCCGCCATCACAACAGCGACTAACATCAGCCGGTATAAAGAGCAGTTAAGAGCACTTGGATTTTCCTATGACTGGTCAAGGGAAATCAGAACCAGCGATCCGGCATATTACAAGTGGACACAATGGATCTTTAAACTGATCTACAACAGTTGGTACAACAATAATTCAAGTCAGGCAGAGCCCGTTGAAACACTCATCGAAATACTTGAAAAAGGGGGAAATGCAGCAGTCAATGCGGCATGTGATAGTGATACACCTTCAATTACCGCTGAAGAGTGGAAAGGCTACACTGAAAAAGAGAAAGCATCCTTTCTTCTTAAATATCGACTGGCTTATTTAGCTGACACAGTCGTCAACTGGTGCCCTAAACTAGGAAAGGTGCTCTCTAATGATGAGGTT
>JAPPDO010000413.1 GCA_028821635.1 Ekhidna sp. | reverse complement strand
CCATTACCGAATAAATAAATCGGTTTTACAAATTCTGCGAAAGATTCAGCATTCAAGATTTTAGGATGTACTCCCCAAATTTCGATACCATCTTGATCTTCCATTTTAGTATATACTTCCATCCTTCTCGCATCCGTCATCGCACATAACAGAAATTCCCCTTTAAATCTCCCCCTTACTGCTTCAAGTATTACATCCATTGTAGGAATGGCAATTATAGGGATGTTTAATGTATAGGCAAATCCTTTAACGGTAGAAACCCCTATTCTCAGGCCGGTGTAACTGCCCGGCCCTGCTGAAACTGCTACTGCATTGATGGTTTGAAGTGTGGTATTCGCCTGCTTACAAATCTCCAGAACGATTCGGGGGAGCAAAGTCGAATGTGATTTCTCTACTTTGTGAACTTGGTGATTAATTAGTTCTCCTTTCTCATGGAGTGCTGCCGAACAAACATCGGTAGCGGTTTCAATGCTGAGAATCAGTGCCAATCAATTTGAATTTAGAATGGCATTGTACCTAATAGGATCGTTAAGGATTTGTATGGCTGTCCGAACATCGTCATCTTTTTCGAGCGCAGCCTCAATGATCCCTTTCTCAAAGAAATACCTGCCCGCAATTTCTTGTTCTAATAACGTTAGAATCTCGTCCTTAAATGTGATTAAGTCTTTCGCTGTATTATGCTGTGAGGTGCTGACCAACTCATCAAGTGTGGTTCTCAGGGTTACGTATCTTTTCTCCATTTTCGCCACTTTGATTAACTCTTCCACTTGTCTCTCAACTTTTGTTTCATACGAGAACTCTTTGTCAGAAAGCCAACTTACAAACCCATCATACTCAGCATCACTCAATTTCACCTGGCTGGGGCTATCCGGCTTTGCATTCTGTTGGGTATAAAAATATTCAGTAGCAAAATGAAAAATAAGATTGTTTCTGATTAAGCTATTCGTAATAGGGGCATGGGACTTAGCCGCTACCTCTACGTCCGGGTCAATGCCTCCTCCATCATAGACGAGCCTACCATTGACCGTATAAAATTCATTTTTAAGCGAATCAGGGATCTTCCCAACGCTGCCGTCTTTATCTCTATTCGCATAATCTATTGCCTGGATGCACCGACCTGCCGGCGTATAGTATTTCGCTGTGGTAATCTTTACTACGGCATCATAAGATAGTGGGCGTTCTATCTGAACCAGTCCTTTCCCAAAAGTCTTCCTTCCGACTAGGACACCCCGATCATAGTCTTGCATAACACCGGAGACAATTTCCGATGCCGAAGCACTGTTACTGTCAATTAAGATAACGACCGGAATGTCAGGATCAACCGGATCATTTAACGTATTGTAAGTCCAGTCCTTTTCTCTTATTTTTCCTTTCTGAGTTACAATCTTTTTCCCCTTCTTAATGAATACATTGGAAACATTCACTGCTTCACTCAACAGCCCTCCGGGATTTCCTCTTAAATCAAGAATGATGCCGGCTGCTCCCTGTTCCAGTAAATTGAGGGCTTTTATTCCAATGGAGCGGCCTACATTTTGCGTAAAGCTTGTTAATCTAACATAACCAATATTGTCCGTTATCATTTCTGCATAAGGGACGCTATCTACTGCAATTTTCTCCCGTTTGACTTTCACATCAAACATCTCTTCCATCCCATATCGTTTGATGGTTAAGGTAATTTCTGAATTGGATTGGCCTTTCATCAGGTATCGCACCTCTTCAGATGTTTTCTTCTCTAAGGAAATGTCATTGATTGCGTGAACTTCATCTCCTGCTCTTAGCCCTGCCTCGAAAGCTGCAAACCCTTCATACGGCATTGTTACAGTACTAACGCCATCTATTGTCTCGACTATGGCACCTATTCCGGAGTATTCTCCGGTAGTCATAATTCTATAAGATTCAATTTGATCTGCGGCAATGTAGCTGGTGTAGGGGTCTAATGTTTTCAACATTCCATTAATGCCGGACTTCATCAATGTAGAAGGATTAGTCTCATCTACATAGTGCGTGTTTACTTCCTTGAAAAGGGTCGCAAAAATATCCAGGTTTTTAAGGATCTCGAAGTACCTATCTGTGACCGGCCCGGCAGCCCCGACCATAATGACTACGAGAACGGATAATAGGATAATGATTTTCAGTTTTTTACGCATATCAATCAATATTATTATTTTTTATGTGGTTCAGGCATTGGATTAGTTGATCCTGAATCTCATGAAAGGTTAAAATACTTTTTGAAATATAAATAAAACAAAGATAAAGAGATGGAATGCTATTAAGAAAATGCCTATTAAGTCGATAAGCCTCTCGGATTCGTCGCTTTATCAAATTTCTATCAACTGCTCTTTTAAAGTTTCTCTTTGGTACGGATATTAAAACCGAATGACATGAAATTTCTTCTTTAGAAGGGAGGCTTTGAACCCGAAAAGAACTCAGGGAGAAAGAGAAGCCCTCTTCAAAGAGTTGCTCAATTTTTTTCTTACTACTTAATCTTTCTTTTTTTGAAAAACTGTGTTTGGAGTGGCCCACGAACCTTAAATTATTTTTTGTAGAGTTCGTCAGATACGGTCAGCCTCTTTCGGCCTTTTGCTCTTCTTCTGGCCAACACTGACTGGCCGCTTGTGCTCGCCATCCTTTTTCTGAATCCGTGCTTATTTACTTTTTTTCTTACTGAAGGTTGGAATGTCCTTTTCATTGCTTTATCCTTTTCGCTCTTAAATTTGCAGGAGACAAAGGTTTATCTATCTTTGTCTCCTGTTCATTTAAGAGCG
>JAPPDO010000451.1 GCA_028821635.1 Ekhidna sp. | reverse complement strand
GAATCGTCTTGGAAGCTATCAGACATCTGACCCTAATCGTGAATACAAACTTGAATACTCATGGCTTACTCCCTATTTCCGGGAGATTGAGGCTTATATCCACGAAAAGTATGAAAACAAACACAAATGGGTGCGTGGAGCATTAAAAGATACTCAGCGGGATATTGAGGACTACAGACACGAAAGTGAGTAATTGTGTAAAAATCTCTTGTTGTGGAAACGGCAAGAATCCTTTTTTGAAATAACAACAAAAAAATAAACGAACCCCGCAAGGAAAGCCCCATCACTATTTTTATTCTACGAAAAAATCTTTAACATAGGTCGTATTGGTACCTCCTGTGGCATGAATCTCAAACTGTTCTATCTCTGTAACAGTGCCATCATCTTTTTTTATTTCTATTTTAAAGACATCCTCTGCGGTAATGCTCGTTTGATATTGACCATTCTCATCAATAGTCGAAAAATAATATAAATCAGTGTATGCCAGTGGTCGGAAAAAAATCCGTGCATTGGTTACCGGATTTCCGGTAGAGCCGTCAATTACACGTCCTTTAATTTTTACAGTATGTATCTCCCAAAAAAAGAAGATGTCATAATCACCAATTGTACTCAACCTGTTGGAGGTAAAATACCCTGAGGTTAAGTCAGGATTGAGCTTAAAATGAAGCTCATCATCGGGAGAGTTTATGGGAAATCCCAGATTTTCAGGCGCAGACCATGTTAGTGCTTCCGGGTCGAGCTTAGAAATAAAAACGTCATATCCACCAATAGTCTCACGACCGTCAGAGGCAAAATAAAGCTTCGTCTCATCCGGGCTTAGATAAGGACTATCTTCGTTGTACTCACTGTTAATGTTTGAAGCAAAGGGTGCCGGCCTACTCCAATCACCTGTATTAAGATTTTTAAAAGACTGGAAAAGATCAAGATTCTCCTTCTTCTTGTTCCCAACATTTTTAGCAAAAATGATTCTGTCCTCATGCGTATTGATGAAGAAATGTGAACTGAGATGAGTGGACGAAATTTTACTATCGAATTTCACAGGGATAGACCAGTTATTCTTATTATCCGTTGACTCACTAAAAAACAGGCCGCCCCCTTTATCCGTTCTAAACCGGAAGAGTCTGTCATCTTCGTTTACTACTTCAATATTAGAATTATCCCTGATAAAGGTGCCGATACTTCCGACTATGGTCGGCTGAGACCATCTTCTGCCTCCTTCGTGAATGGTGTGATAAACGTCAAATTTATTCGGATACAAGACATCCCTGTTAGACAAGAACAGAAGTTCTTCTTTTTCAGCAAAAAACACAGGACTAAGTTCAGCATACTCCGAATTGATCCCCCTTTCCAGGAGATAAATCTCATAACGGGCGGGATTATCCATAAATTCCTTTGCTCGGCCAGACCACTCTATCCATTGTCCGGCCTTTTCGATGATCGTTTCACTTATCCCCTCAGAAGACCGGAGAAAGACCTGAAAAGCTTGGACGGCCTCCTCAAACTGATACTTCTTAAAGTGTATACGCCCTTTCCAATAGTAATAAAATTTATCCTTTGCTCGCATCTCCTCCTCGTAAGAATTGTAAATACGCATATCTGTGTATTGACGATCAGACATCAGTCTACAGATTTCCCTCTTATAGCGTGCGTCTTTGTAGGTTGAATCTATTGCCGTTACGGCTGCATAAATTGGAAGTGCTTCGCCAAACGGCTCATCGTTAAAAGTCTCCTCAGCTTCTGTATACAACTTTTGGATACTTTGACTAAAAATATCTCCGCATATCAGGGTAAGCACCAGAAAGATGAGACTTTTATATTGACTCATTGACAATTTAGAATGATCCACAATTTTAACTATTAATGCTCAATAGTTTATTTAACAAAGATTTGAGCGTTCTGCTCATACTGCTTAACAAAGAGCTAAAATTTTATCATTTGCATTTGATGGATGTGGATGAAGCGAAAACCTCTCGGTGATACTCTTCTTCGCTTAAAGCTGGCAGATAAGTCCCGAACGATGCGCTTTAGGAGTGAATTAAACACATCCATTAGCCAGCGGCGGTATAAAGCAAAACGTACCTTTGGGAGAATGAGGAAGCGAGTCGATTCGAATAGTGACCTATTCGGACTTTCTGCCTAAAACCATCGTCCATAATGCCTCTTTATTTGATCGTGCTACTCCGATATGGCTGGCATTTCCATTCATGATATTTCTACAGTGACCTTCACTTTTCACCCACGCAGCGATGACATCCGCTTCGGAGAAGTACCCTGATGCAATATTCTCCCCAACAGGTGAACCCTCAAATCCCGCATCATTTACTCTTTCTGAAAAATCCGAACCATTGCGTCCGGTATGACTAAAGTAGCCATTTAACTGCATATCGTTACTGTGAGAAAGTGCCGCCTTTGCGAGTGCACCGTCCCATTGTAGTGCTGAGGTTGCAGAAAACCGGTCGCCTCCGCAGGTTGCACCGGCAAGTCTGTGTTTGTTGACCAATGAAAGAACAGATTCTACATCTAGATTTACATTGAGAGAAGAAATGACACCGTCGTTTTTCTTACAGGAAAGAAGCAGGACGATAAGCAGAACTGAAGCAGCTTTTTTCAACATATCATTAAAAAATAAACTAATAAAAGCAAAAATAAACCAATAATAACGATCCATCTTTAAGTTTAGAATAAAAAAAACTAAATTTTTTTTGCTTCTTTAAATTATCGTCTTACCTTTACGCAGTAATTAATTTCTAAACAACTAATATTATGTATA
>JAPPDO010000196.1 GCA_028821635.1 Ekhidna sp. | reverse complement strand
ATAAGAAATAACATCTCAGGATAGAAAATTGATGTTTGCTTAATTTCCTTTCAAAATTTCTTTTAACTCACTTAACCTTAAAAGAGCTTCGACGGGAGAAGTCGCATTGATGTCTACCTTCCCTAAAATTTCTAACAATGACTCCATGCGGGGGTCTGTTTTAAATAAGTTCATTTGCTGCCGTTGTGTTGGCATCTCGCTCAGTTTTTTCTTTTGATTCTCCGTTAGCTTTTCCTTTTCCAGATGTTTTAAAATCTCATTTGCACGTATGACAACCTGATTGGGCATGCCTGCCATTTGGGCTACATGAATCCCAAAACTGTGCTCGCTACCACCTTCTATTAGCTTGCGCATGAAGATGACCTTATCCTCGAGTTCTTTTACCGAGACATTGAAGTTTTTGACACGGGGAAGATCGTTGGTCAGTTCGTTCAGTTCGTGATAATGAGTAGCAAATAGAGTCTTTGCTCGGTGTTTAGGATGATTGTGTAGAAACTCTACAATTGACCAGGCAATAGAGATACCATCATAAGTGCTGGTTCCTCTGCCTATCTCATCCATCATGACTAGCGATCGATCGCTCAGATTATTGAGAATACTGGCTGTCTCTGTCATCTCCACCATAAAAGTAGACTCACCTCGGGATAGGTTATCCGATGCACCAACTCGGGTAAACACCTTATCCACCAAGCCTACTTTTGCATAACCTGCAGGCACAAAAGAACCCATCTGTGCCATTAGTGTGATCAGTGCCGTCTGTCTAAGTAAAGCAGATTTACCCGCCATATTCGGACCGGTAACAATCATGATCTGCTGGGACTCACCGTTGAGGTATACGTCGTTAGGGATGTACGGCTCCCCTTCCGGCAGATGCCTTTCAATAACCGGATGCCGCCCCTCTTTTATGTCAATCGTAGTCTCATCGGAAATGGAGGGTTTTGAGTAGTTATAAAATTTGGCTTGAAATGAAAAGCAAAGCAGGCAATCTAACTGTGCTATGACTTTTGCGTTTTGCTGAATGGCTTCAATGTAGGATTGCGCAAAACTTACAATCTCGTTGAACAGTCTTTGCTCAAGAGCCTGAATCTGTCCCTCGGCATTGAGAATCTTCTCTTCGTATTGCTTCAGTTCTTCTGTGATATAGCGTTCGGCATGTACTAGCGTCTGCTTTCTGATCCATTTTTCAGGTATTTTATCTTTGTGCGTGTTTGATACTTCGAGATAGTACCCAAATATCTTGTTGTAGGCAATTTTCAAAGAACTTATGCCCGTTTGCTCAATCTCGCGATTCCTAATCCCGGAGAGGAGGTCTTTGCTGGTGGTTGAGATATTTCTTAACTCATCTAACTCCGCATTAACTCCCTCCACAATCACTTCACCTTGATGAAGCTGCAATGGAGCATCTTCCTTTAGCTCGTCTGATAGCCTTTCTACTAAACGCTCGCATGGATTTAATAAATCAAAAAAAGTATTGAACTCTGCTTGGCCTTTCAGAAGCTCTCGAATTGGGGAAATCCTGCCAAGGTTCCTTTTAAGCTGTACAAGTTCACGGGGATTCACACGGGTTGTGGCTATCTTTCCTACCAGCCTTTCCAAGTCGCCCAAGCCGCCTAATAAGTCTTTGATGTTTTCCTGAAATTCATCATCAGCAAGAAGAATCTCAACTACACTCAATCGCCGGTTAATCTCGGCTTTATCCTTCAAAGGTAATACCAGCCATTTTCTTAAAAGTCTGCCTCCCATGGGAGTAAGCGTCTGATTGATTGTGTCAAGAAGGGAAATCCCGTCAGGCTGTGCCGGCTGAACCAATTCAAGATTTCTAATTGTGAATCGGTCCAACCAGACGTATTTATTCTCATCAATCCTTGAAATGGACTTGATATGACCGACTTTTTTATGCTCTGTTTCTTCTAAGTAATAAAGTATAGCACCGGCCGCTAGGATAGCCTCTGCCATCTCTTCAATTCCGTAACCTTTGAGATTTGGAACTTTAAAGTGCTGTATCAGTTTTTCATAGCCATATTCCTTACTGAAAATCCACTCATCAAGCGGGAATGAAGAAAATAAATCTCCATAATTTTCAAGATACCAGTCTTTTACTTTTTTGGGATAAATGACCTCTGAAGGCTGAAAGCCTCTTAGTAGTTTGTCAGCGTGATCCAACGTGCCGGAAGACACCATAAATTCTCCGGTAGAGAGGTCCATAAATGATACACCGGCACGGTTCTCTTCAAAGTAAATAGATGCAAGGAAATTGTTTCTCCGCTGTTCAAGAACGTTATCATTGAAAGAGAGACCGGGAGTAACTAATTCCGTCACTCCACGCTTTACAATGCCTTTTGCATTTTTGGGGTCCTCCAGTTGATCACAAATAGCCACACGATATCCCGCTCTCACCAACTTAGGGAGGTAGGTATCCATAGCGTGATGTGGAAAGCCGGCCAATTCCATTTCGGCACCGGAGCCGCTTGACCTTTTTGTAAGCACAATGTCCAGTGTCTTACTCGCCTTGATAGCATCTTCTCCAAAGGTTTCATAAAAGTCTCCAATTCTAAACAATAATAAAGCACCCGGATACCGGCTTTTGAACTGCCTGTATTGCTTCATTAAAGGTGTTTCCCTGCCTAACTTATCTCTTGCCATAAAATTGGGATAAGATTAATTTTGTTTGGTGACAAAATACTGATAAATTGAGTAATTTGCAACATTAGGAATTATCAATGAGGAAATTAACGAATGAAAATCTCAGCCGCCTCCTACCTGACTTTAAAA
>JAPPDO010000261.1 GCA_028821635.1 Ekhidna sp. | reverse complement strand
CATTGAGTTTGCCCGAAATGTGCTTGGAAAAGAGAACGCCAATAGTACTGAAATAGGTCAGACTTCTTACCCCATCATTGATCTTATGGAAAACCAGAAAAATGTGAAGAACAAAGGAGGTACCATGCGATTGGGCACTTATACCTGTATTCTGAAAGAAGGAAGCAAGGCCCATGCGGCATACGGAACCTTAAAAATCCGAGAGCGCCATCGTCACAGATATGAGTTTAATAATAAGTATTTGGAGAAGTTTGAACAAGCAGGGATGATCTCAACGGGAATGAATCCGGACACAAACCTTGTGGAAATCATGGAAATTAAGGATCATCCTTGGTTTGTGGGAACCCAATATCACCCGGAATTAAAATCCACAGTTACTTCGCCGCATCCTTTATTTATAAAATTTGTAAAGACCGCTCTTGAGATCAAGAAAAACCAAGGGCATTAATCAAAATTAAATGGACAAAAATCAATTTACAGGCTTAATTCTGATGGTTGCCTTGTTGGCAGTTTATTTTACCTGGTTTACGCCCGAACCGACCGTCCCTGAAGAGACTGCAAATCAGGAAGGGGCAGCAACTACCCTAACAGACTCATCCTACACCGTGGGTGACGAAACTAAGGACGTGGTACCCTCCGATTCGCTTATCGCTGCGGAGAATTTCACAAAATACGGAATATTTGCTTTCGCCGCGGCCGGAGAGGAAAGTGAGCGGATCGTTGAAAATGAGAACCTGAAGATCACATTCACCAATAAAGGCGGCCGTATCAAGGAGGTGATCTTGAAAGATCACTTAGATTACACAGGGAGTCCATTTAAACCGATGGATGCCTCAAAGTCACAGACCAATGTAATTATTGATCATCGGGGAAGAGCAATCCGTTTGAATGATTTGAATTATTCATTTATCAAAAGTGAAGTTGGAGATACCTTAAAAGTCACATACACGCTTTCAGAAGGCTCTTTTTCAATTCAGCACGTTTACAGCATACCCAAAAAAGGATTTCAAATAGGGCTAAAAATCCAATCTAATAATCTAACCCCTATCCTTAACCCCACCGCTGTCACCTTTGAGTGGAACCATGCCGTAAATCGTGCAGAGAACACGCTCGAGGATAGTCGAAGAAATGCGAATGTGAGGTATTATCTGTCCAATGAGACGTATGGTGAATTGTCCGAAACTTCCGAAGATTTTGAAGAAGAGACCTTAACGTCTCAAATCAACTGGGTTTCGTTTAAGCAAAAATTCTTTAGCACAGCCATTATTTCCGAGAAACCATTTCAATCGGGATACATTAATCAAAAGGTTGATTTTTCAGACTCCTCCTCCATTAAGTATATGTCCATGAATCTTGTCATACCCTACTCGGATTTCATTGATGGGCTGAGTATCAAGTATTACTTTGGCACGAATAAATACAATGTCCTCAAAAAGGTAGCACCGGAGTTTGAAGAGAATTTAGATATAGGATGGGGCCCTCTCCCGATCGTGAATAAGTTCCTGATTATACCGATATTTAATTTATTGCAAGGTGTAATGTCCAACTATGGACTGATCATCATTTTCATTGTGATCATCGTCCGTCTGATCTTATCCCCACTGACTTATAAGTCTCACATGTCTATGGCTAAAATGAAAGCCATGAAACCTGAGTTGGACGAACTGAAAGAGAAATATGGAGAGGACATGCAGAAAATGCAGCAAGAACAGATGAATCTTTACCGGCAGGTAGGCATCAATCCACTGAGTGGCTGCATTCCGCTGCTGCTTCAAATGCCTATTTTATTCTCACTATTCTTCTTCTTCCCCAATGCAGTAGAGTTTCGTGGAGAATCTTTCCTTTGGGCGCATGATCTGTCTACCTACGATAGCGTCGTAAACCTTCCTTTTGAAATACCTTTTTACGGTGA
Organism: Ekhidna sp.; assembly: GCA_028821635.1. Taxonomy (GTDB): domain Bacteria; phylum Bacteroidota; class Bacteroidia; order Cytophagales; family Cyclobacteriaceae; genus Ekhidna. The sequence continues at coordinate 867 of JAPPDO010000261.1, read as the reverse complement.
TCATGTCAGTCTTTTCACACTGTTAATGACACTCTCCACCATAGCAACTATTTGGAGCAACAGTCAGGTATCGGCTTCTTTGCAAGGGCCTATGAAAACTTTTCAATACCTCATGCCCATCACGATGTTATTTTTCCTGAATAATTACGCTTCCGGCTTAACTTTCTACTACTTCATTTCCAACATGGTGACATTCGGGCAGACCGTCCTGTTTAGAAAATTGATAGATGAGGACAAAATTCATCGGGTACTACAAGAAAATAAGAAGAAGAATGCAGGGAAGAAAAAATCTAAATTCCAACAAAGACTCGAGGACGCTATGAAGGCAAATCAGGAAGCACAGCGCAACAAGAAAAGAAAAAAATAATTATCAGGCATCGCTAAAATGCAGCAGATTTGTAACAAAAAGTAATGCACACGAAAAATGCTTAAATCTCCTTCCCCCCTACTCCCTGACAAACTTCAACAAACGCCCGTCCGGCAACTGCACGAGGTACAGACCGCCTCGCAGGGAGGTGATGTCCACTCTCATATTAGTAGTACCTTCCAGCAAGGGCTTACCGCTTAAACTCAGTAGTTGGAACGTACCTCCGGTTGAAGACCGCACCTCCAAGTAGCGACCCGAAGGATTAGGGAAGATGACGGCTTCCGCCGCATCGTCTGCCGCACCGAGAGGGCAGATCACCTCCTGCGTTTGCGTAGCGGTGTTGTTCGCTGCATCGGTGTAGGTCCATGTCATGGTGGTGCTTGCGGTGATCGGCAGGGAGGCAGTGGTGACAGCCATGATCGCTCCATCACAGTTGTCTGTGGCAGTGGGGGCTGTCAGTGAGGCAATCTGCGAGCAATCCTCCAGCGTGGGCAGGTCTG
>JAPPDO010000442.1 GCA_028821635.1 Ekhidna sp. | reverse complement strand
GACAAGAATTTTGATTTTTATGAGCCGGACATCAGGCAAAACATAAACCGAGGCAGCGGCAAGGTAAGCGGTACTAAATCATTTGATTTTTATGGTATCCCTAATGAGCCCGGAACATTTGATTTAGGAGCTTACTTTTTCTGGGTTTTTTTTAACCCCTCGTCAAAGACTTATGACACATTAAAATCTGAAATGGCCTTACAAGTCACGGGAGAAAGCCGAAAAAACCTAACGATTGCATCCAATGATCTTGGAGATTTTTACGATCGAATGAACCATGCAGATAATCAATTACAATCCCTGAATGATAACGGGTGGATTAATACAATAATCAATATCCTTACGGTGCTCACTTTAAGTGCCACAGTCTATCTGTTCTTCAAAAAACCCGCTGCCTAAGGATGAGTAATATTTTAGGTACTATTTTTAAAATTACTTCTTTTGGAGAATCACATGGCATGGGCGTGGGAGTCACGATTGATGGATGCCCTGCGGGAGTTGTTCTGGATGAATCGTTTATTCAGTACGAGTTGGATAGAAGAAGGCCGGGTCAGTCAAGGATCACCACACAACGAAGAGAGTCAGACTCATTTGAGTTCTTTTCAGGCGTTTTTGAAGGGAAAAGTACCGGTGCCCCTATCACGATGCTCATTCGGAATAGTGATCAGAGAAGTAAAGATTACAACCATATCAAGGATATTTACCGTCCCTCTCATGCTGATTTTACTTATCAGGAGAAGTACGGAATCCGGGATTATCGGGGAGGAGGCCGCAGTTCTGCCAGAATCACTGCGGGCTGGGTCGCAGCAGGCGGCATTGCCAAGTTACTTTTAAAACACTCGGGCATTGAATGCAAAGCCTATGTTTCTCAGGTAGGTGAATTAAAACTGGAGACACCATACACAGCACTGGATTTATCAAAAACTGAAAATAATGATGTCAGATGTCCCGATGAGGGGATGGCAAAAAAGATGTATGATTACATCAATTCCATTAGGAAGGAGAGGGATACGGTCGGAGGTGTCATCAATGGTATTATCACTGGAGTTCCCGCAGGGTTGGGAGAACCGTTGTTCAGTAAACTTCATGCGGCATTAGGCCGTGCGATGCTTTCCATTAATGCGGTGAAAGGTTTTGAATATGGCAGCGGATTCAGTGGTGTGAGCATGAGAGGGTCTGATCACAACGATATCTTTGAGCGAGAGGATGATGACGTGAAGACTCTGACAAATCATTCAGGAGGCATCCAAGGGGGGATTTCTAACGGTCAGGATATTTATTTCAGCGTAGCATTCAAGCCTGTAGCCACCATCATGCAGGATCAAAAATCAGTAGATAAAGCGGGCAATGAAGTGACCGTCATAGGGAAGGGGCGACACGATCCCTGTGTGGTTCCCCGAGCCGTCCCAATCGTGGAGGCCATGGCGGCTATCGTCATGGCGGATTTCTCATTATTAGCCCAAACAAGTAAATTGCGAGATTTAAGGTCTTAATCAACCCTCCTATACCTGTCTTATGAAGCATCTGCCTTTACATACTAAGATTATCATCGGCCTGGCAGCCGGGATTATTTATGCGTTTATTTCCAGTGCTTTGGGCTGGAATGAATTTACGATCAACTGGATAGACCCATTCGGAACCATCTTTATCAGACTATTAAAATTCATAGCCGTGCCACTAGTGCTTTTTTCAATTATTAGTGGGATAAGCGGCCTCCGCAATGTTTCAAAGCTCGGTAAAATGGGAGGGAAGACCCTCGGCTTTTACCTCATTACGACGATTCTGGCAGTGGGAGTAGGCCTGACTATGGTTAATCTAATCCGTCCCGGAACCCGTCCGGATGAAGATCAGCGAATCAAAAACAGAATTTCTTATGAATTATGGGCTAAGAACGAGGGGATTGAAGTAAAGGATAACAAAAGTTTTTTAACAGATTCGAGATACGCAGCGATTGTCAAGGAAGTATCAGGAGGAGAGCCACAGATAAACAATGACAGGGTGGAAATGATGAAGAAAAACGCAGCGAGCAATAAAGAAGCCCCACCCTTACAGTTCATCGTAGACATGGTTCCTGAAAATCTTGTCTTATCAATATCCAACAACAGCCTGATGCTACAGGTAATTTTTTTCGCAATATTCTTTGGAGTATCCATAGCTGCCCTTCCCAATGAAAAAACAAAGCCTGTCGTAGATTTTATTAAAAGCGTCAATGATATCTTCTTAAAGATGGTAGACTCAGTGATGAAGGCCGCACCCTATTTTGTGTTTGCCCTGTTAGCTGGTGTGATAGCAAAAATGGCTGATTCTCCGGGAGAGGTACTTGAGATTTTCGTTGGGCTGGGGTCTTATTCCGTCACCATGTTTGTTGCATTGGCATTCATGGTTTTTGTCTTCTATCCGGTCATCATTTCATTTTTGGTAAAAGGCATGAACTACAAAAAGTTTTTCAGAAATATGAGTCCCGCACAGTTGATGGCTTTTTCTACCAGTTCCAGTGCAGCGACGCTACCGGTCACCATGGAATGTGTGGAGGAGAGTATGGGTGTATCTAAGAATATCACCAGTTTTGTCTTGCCAATAGGTGCTACGGTAAACATGGACGGCACCAGCATCATGCAAGCCGTTGCGGTCTTGTTTATGGCACAACTCCACATGGTCGATCTGACACTGACCCAACAGTTGACCATCGTATTTACGGCAACACTAGCCTCCATTGGTGCTGCTGCGGTACCCAGTGCCGGCTTGGTGATGATGATCATCGTCTTGCAGTCAGTAGGACTTAACCC
>JAPPDO010000262.1 GCA_028821635.1 Ekhidna sp. | reverse complement strand
CATGAATTGGGCGAGAAAGATAGCTGGACCTTTGATTTTCGGCATTGTTCCTCCGCTCTTGTATTCGTGTAAGTTCTAACAACATAAGTGGTATCAGTGTCGTTGCTGAATACACCACGCTGTTTTGAATAGATAAAAAATAAATTACCAAATGTTCACGAACTTTGGGTATAATATATAGAAGTCCCTATGAAATGTCAAGGATTTTGGGCAATAGAGTGACGTGGCTTATGGTTCTGAGAAGACAACGCTGGTTATTTCGCCTCAATATTTCTTATCTGGTCACTAGTCAAAAATAGGGTTGACTTCTACCGTAGAATATGGTATCACATTATTGTCGTATGACAAAAAATTTCTCAATTCTTGGTGTGGAGTGCCTTTTCTTAACTAATGATGTCAACCTGTGAGATGATAGAATTTTTGACTTATTAGACTTTAAAATAAATTATCCTTCAGTGCTTAATAAGAGGAATATTAAATGACCCTAGGAAAAGAGGATGGAAAATTAAAAAGAAATTGTAGTCTATCTTTGATAAGCAAAGAGGCATTTGACAGATTGATGTTTCATCTTGTTCAAGGATTTCAGTTAGAGAGGTATCCAAATCTTGAAAGCCGGTTTGACAATCAACCAGTAGAACTTCCAATCCAGTGGAAAAAGTATAAAAAAATAGAACCATATCAATTGATTTTTTGCATGGAGACAAGCCTTTTCGCTTGGATTCAAGGAGTGTTGTTAAAATATGCGGTTGATATGGGATTGGTTGAAACTCCCTTGTTTGAACAACAGCGTGTTCCGGGGCAAAAAGTCAGTACGGAATTTGAGCGTTTGGCTAATATTTTCCCTAAATGTTCACTTGATGGAGGCTTGTATTCTTGGTGGCAGGAGGATAGTTGTCTCGCGTCGGATGTTTGGAATTTAGTTAAAACGCCTCTTTTATTTTCTGAAATTAAAAACCTTGATGGGGGTTCAGTTTCCGATCTTTATATGGGCTATTTCCCACCCGAGTTAAGGAAATCACTAGGAGAATTTTACACGGATCGGCGAATTGTGGAATACATTCTAGATTGGGTTGGGTATAATTCCGAACAAAATTTCAATGTGGAAAAGCCCTTGTGTCATCAAAATCTTATTGATCCCGCGTGTGGAGCCGGGGCGTTTCTCATATCTGCTTTAGAACGTTATTTTCAGAATTTTTTGATTCATCACAAATGGGTCAGTGATGGAATATCAGACTTAGTGGAACATAATAGAATTGTCGGCGTAGACATAAACCCTTTTGCTTGTGCACTATCGCGATTAGGATACCTCGTTTCCTTAATTCCATATTTGGCTAGGGCAAAATTGGAGCAGGGGCGGCTACCACTAATCAAACATCTTCCAATTGTTCAAGCTGATTCACTCATTGATGGACATGAGGAAGTCAGAGATAAATTCTATGATTGTGTTGTTGGTAATCCGCCGTATGTCAGAATTCAGAGATTAAATACCAATGGATCCAAGCAATCTTATCTGAAGTCCTTCAGATCGGCAGTGGGAAGATTTGATCTTTATTCTCTTTTTATTGAACGCGGTCTTCAACTGCTAAAGCCGAACGGAAAATTAGGCTATATTACTTCCAATAAATTTATGACAACGAATGCGGGGAAGGGTATTAGGGAAGTAATTTCTAAAAGGGCTACTATAAGCCACCTTTTTGATCTTTCCGACACGAAAGTTTTTGGAGCCGCGGTACTTCCATGTGTTATTGTTCTTGAAAATTGTAAAAGCGGGAACGAAACATTTCCCTTTGGGTTACTCCGCGAAATCAACTATGATAAAAGCTATCGAGATGTCGAAGATGTTTTTACTCATTTCCAATCTTACACCTCCAAAGATTTCTATCAAGAGCAAATAAACCTCTCGTCAAAACTAGCGCGTAAGGCGAGTTTTGAGCTGCGAGTAATACAATCCATTCAGCCAAGAGAAGATGGTGATTGTTGGCATTTTTTATCTCCTGCCGAAAAGAGAGTTATTGCTGGAATAGAAGCGAATCAGCCCGTGCCATTAGGGAAAGTTGCCGAGATAACAGCGGGCTTGAAAACAACAGCTGATAGCGTATTCATTCATCCAATGACGAAGACCTTTATTGAAAAAAACAAACTTGAAAAAAACTTGGTTTATCCTTTCATTCAGGCGAGTAACATTGAGAGGTGGGAGGTACAGTGGACTGGCACGCAAGAAAAATCTGATACCTATGTTCTCTATCCTCATTTGATGAAAAAAAATAGAGTTGTCGCAGCTAATCTTAATGATTATCCTTGTATTGGTACGTACTTAAAATCCCATTATGAGAGGCTTTCCAAAAGACAATATCTCGTAGAAGCTGGTAGGAAATGGTATGAGATATGGGTTCATCAGAAACCTGAGATTTTCCAAAGACCATTTAAAATTGTGACACCTGATATTAAAACTCGCAATACATTTGCTTTAGATACGAAAGGTTATATGTCTGGGGCTTCTTGTTTTGCGATTCTCCCTAAAAATCAGACAAGACAAGAAAGTTATTATTTCCTTGGACTTTTAAATTCTGAATTATTGGATTTTTATCATAAAGTTAAAGCGAGTACCTTTATTTACGCTGGACGATATCGTTACTGGAAAAGTTATCTTCAAAATTATCCAATCATTAATTGCTATCTAGGTGAGTCAAAATTTGAAGCGATTTGGCAGAAAGTAAAACCTCTAATTTCTGATGTATGCGATTTAAGAATCCAAAATGGTATTTTGGCTTGTGGTGTTATTCCCTTACCAATTC
>JAPPDO010000111.1 GCA_028821635.1 Ekhidna sp. | reverse complement strand
GTTGCCACCACCGGAATGCTTTACGATGCGGTCAGTAACATAGCAGGCAATAAAATGAGTGCAGAGGCCATCATGGGTCCCGGCGTAGACCCTCATCTCTACAAAGCAACACAGGGAGATTTATCCAAACTCAACAAAGCCGATGTTGTTGTCTACAATGGAATCCTGCTGGAGGGTAAGATGATTAAAATTCTTGAAAAACTAGGCAGAACGAAACCTACCGTTGCAGCCGCAGATGCAATACCTGACAGTTTGCTTCTTCAATCAGCCAATTATGCAGACACCTTTGACCCACATGTCTGGTTTGATATTTCCAAATGGAAGTTGGTGGTCAGTCGAATCAGTCAATCGCTTATTGAGATTGATCCTTCAAATAAAGACTATTACAGGGATAAAACAGACCAATACATGAGCAGACTGGATTCTCTGGAGAATCGTGTGACGAGTCAGATTAGTGAAATTCCTCCAAATCAAAGAATACTCGTTACGGCACATGATGCTTTCGGATATTTTGGAAGTGCATACAACATCAAAGTTGAGGCCCTTCAGGGGATCTCAACAGTCGCCGACTTTGGTCTCAAAGACATTACCAACCTTATTGACTTAATCACTGAAAATAAAATCAAGGCGATTTTTGTAGAAACGAGTGTGTCTGATAAATCAATAAACGCCTTAGTCACAGGATGCAAAGAAAAAGGGCATGAAGTAAAGATTGGCGGGTATTTGTATTCGGATGCAATGGGAGACCTTGGAACAGACGAAGGCACCTACATAGGAATGTTTGACTATAATGTAAACACCATTGTAAAAGCACTCCGATGATCATTCAGACAGAAAGCCCTACACTTGAAGTGCATGACTTAACGATAAGTTATGACAAAAAACCTGTGCTGTGGGGAGTCGATTTTACCATCCCAAAAGGTGCCTTATGTGGGGTTATTGGCCCTAATGGTGCGGGAAAATCTACACTGATTAAAGCAATCATGCACCTGATTGACATTAACTCCGGTTACATAAAATTATTTGACCGGGAGCTTGATGCGGTGAGAAAAAGAGTGAGCTATGTGCCTCAAAAAGAATCCGTAGATTGGGACTTCCCTGCTTCTGTGATGGACCTTGTGCTGATGGGCAGATATGCTGGTTTGGGACTTTTTAAGTCACCACGAAAAGCGGATAAAGATGCTGCATTGAAAGCGTTAGAGCTCGTCGGCATGAAATCATTCAGAAAACGCCAGATTTCTCAATTATCCGGTGGTCAGCAGCAGCGCATTTTTTTAGCTCGGGCACTTACACAAAATGCAGATATGTATTTACTGGATGAGCCTTTTGCCGGGGTGGATGCCGCCACAGAAAAAGCGATCATTGAAATCCTCAAGAACTTAGCTGCCGAAGGCAAAACGATTATCGTCGTTCACCACGACCTACAGTCAGTGACGAACTATTTTGACTGGGTGCTGCTTTTGAACCTGAGACTTATAGCCTCCGGACCGACTCAAAAAGTATTCACCCCCACCCTGCTTGAGGAAACTTACGGCGGCAAACTAACACTGCTTTCGGAGGTGAGTGAGTTGATGAAGAAGGGTGAATTCAAAGCACGGGAAAAGCATTAATGGAGACGCTGATCGATTTTTTTTCATTTAAATATCCCAATGTCAGGTATGTGGTTTTTGGAACGATTCTCCTGTCCGTAAGCTCTTCAGTCGTCGGCTGTTTCACTTTTGTGAAGAAGAAGTCGCTGGTTGGAGATGTAATTTCACATGCAGTACTTCCCGGCATTTGTGTTTCATTTCTTATTTCGGGAAGTAAAGACCCCTTCATTTTAATTATCGGTGCGTTTTTATCAGGCTGGGTATCCATTCTCGTGATGGACAACATCATTCAATATACAAAGATCAAAGAGGATGCAGCTACCGGCTTTTCTTTATCCGTTTTCTTTGGAGTTGGCATCTTACTTCTCACCTTTATCCAACATTCCGGTAATGCCGCTCAAAGTGGACTGGACACCTTCCTCTTGGGCAAGGCCGCTGCACTGATCGGGAGAGACCTCATTGCCTTTAGTGTCATCGCTATCCTTGTTCTTGGAACGGTGCTGGCCCTTTACAAAGAATTTAAGCTCATGAGTTTTGATCCGCAGTTTGCATCTGTCATTGGTCTTCCAACCAAAGTATTAACATTTATCCTTACCTCAATAACCGTGCTGGCGGTTGTGACTGGTATTCAGGCGGTGGGTGTCGTTTTAATGGCTGCCATGCTTATCACTCCTGCGGCGGCAGCTAGATTCTGGACCAGTGAACTCCACAAAATGATTTTTTTGGCTGCTTTTTTCGGAATAATCTCCGGAATCTCCGGTGCTTTTATTTCTTTCACTGCTCCGTCAATGCCTACCGGGCCGTGGATGGTCATGATCCTGTCGGTAATTGCGCTGATATCGTTCTTTTTCGCTCCCGGAAAAGGAATCCTGATCAGACAATACCAACGACTCGTTATTCAACGCCGGTTACTTGAAGAGAATTTACTCAAAGCTCTTTACAAACTTGTTGAAAGTGACAATCGTCCATCAGAAGAGATTACGATGAATGATGACAAATTAAAAGGATTTTTTTCTCCGAATCAACTCAAAAAAGGGTTGAGAAGGCTTCATTCAAATGGATATGTGAGTGCCGCCACAAGCGGGTGGATACTGACCCGGGAGGGTTTTCAAAAAGGCAAAAGGATTACGAGATTGCACCGACTGTGGGAATTATATCTTACAAAATATCTACGCATTGCTCCGGATCATGTACACGAGGATGCCGAAAC
>JAPPDO010000353.1 GCA_028821635.1 Ekhidna sp. | reverse complement strand
TAAAGCGTAGATACAATCTACGCTTAGACTAGGGAAACATAAAACTAACTACTCTCAGTTTTAAGCCCCTTTCACTTAATAATTACCCAAAGACTGATTTTCAATAGATGAGAGCCGCAGGATTTCCGAGTACTCTTCCGTAGTCACATCCTGATAGAAATAATTCACAGGATTGACCTTCTTTCCATCTTTAATGACTTCATAATGTAAGTGAGGGGCCGTAGACCCGCCGGTATTTCCTGAATAACCGATGGGCTGCCCTCTTTTCACTCTCTGACCGGGGCGAACAAGGAACTCACTCAAATGAGCATAAAGCGTATGGTAACCGAATCCATGTTTGATTTTGATATGTTTCCCGTAACCCGAAAACTTTGTTTTGGTAAACTCAATAACGCCATCCCCTGTAGCATACACAGGTGTGCCGGTAGGCAGGGAGAAGTCTGTGCCGGTGTGCATCTTCTTTACTTTATAGATGGGGTGCATCCTCATCCCAAAACCTGATGCTAATCGTTTTAATCCCGTGTTTGATACCGGCTGAATGGCCGGTAAACTTGCGAGCAGCTCTTCTCTGTTTTTAGCCATATCCATGACCTCATCATAAGACCTGGTTTGTATGTACATCTGTTTCTTTAGATAGTCTATTTTTTGAAGACTACCAATAATCAACTCCTCACGCCTTAGTCCTTTTTCCAGTAAATCCCTATATTTATTGGCACCTCCAATCCCGGCAGCCCTGATCTCATCAGGAATTGGCTCCACGCCATAAATCACCCGATAAATGTCATCATCTCTCCCCTCCAGCACGGCCAGCATTTGATGGACTTCCTTCATATCCTTCTCCAGAATATCATAATAAAGTTTTAGCTCTTCATTTTCTTTCCGTAGCACTGCCTTACCGGGAGACTCAAAATAATGGTCGGTGATGAAGAAAATACTCAGGCCTATGATGGATGACACCATAAAAAATCCCATCAGGTTGATAAAAACATCCCACCCGGATACTCTTATTCGCTCGTATCTACACGATTCGGTGTCGTAGTAATACTTAATTTTAGCCATAGATTTACAGGGCTTGCGTAGTTTTACGTTTAAATCTTATGATGCAATAATATGGATTATCACTGCAATTTACAAGTTATTGGCAAATTTTCGTAATTATAGGATTTCACATTAAAGTTTTAATCTTTTACTCGTTAAAATGGACGCTAAAACCATACGACAGACTTTTCTCAAATTTTTTGAATCAAAATCTCACAAAATCGTCTCATCCGCACCGATTGTAATTAAAAACGATCCGACTTTGATGTTTACAAATGCAGGGATGAATCAGTTTAAAGATTTTTTTCTTGGTAATAAATCTACAGCTATTAAACGAGTGGCCGACACACAGAAGTGTCTCCGGGTCTCAGGGAAGCATAACGATTTGGAAGAGGTCGGTGCAGACACCTACCACCATACCATGTTTGAAATGCTTGGAAACTGGTCATTTGGCGATTATTTTAAAAAGGAAGCAATTGAATGGGCTTGGGAGTTGCTTGTGAGCGAGTTGAAACTACCTGAAGAGCGACTCTATGCCACCATATTTGAGGGAGATAAAGATGAGAATCTGGTCAGGGATGATGAGGCCGCAAGCCACTGGACTAAGCTGCTGCCGGAGGAGCACATTTTGAATGGTTCCAAAAAGGACAACTTTTGGGAAATGGGAACAACCGGCCCCTGTGGGCCGTGCTCCGAATTACATCTGGATTTAAGACCTCAGCCAGAAGTAGATAAAATTCCGGGCAGTGATTTGGTCAATAAAGACCACCCACAGGTTGTAGAAATATGGAATCTGGTTTTTATTCAATACAACCGTTTAGCGAACGGCTCACTCGAAGATCTGCCGGAAAAGCACATTGATACAGGGATGGGCTTTGAACGTTTGGCAATGGCCGTTCAAGGCAAACAATCCAATTATGATACAGATATATTCCAACCCTTAATTCAATGGACGGCCAAAAGAGCCGGAAAATTATATGGTGAAGACGAGAAAGCGGATGTAGCTATCCGGGTAATCGCTGATCATATTCGAGCGATTGCATTTACAATCGCAGACGGGCAACTGCCCGGCAATAACAAAGCAGGCTACGTAATCCGAAGAATTCTGAGAAGAGCCGTCCGATATGGCTACACTTTTCTTGAATTTAAAGAGCCTTTCCTAAATGAGATGCTCACCGTTTTGGTACCTCAGTTTGACCATGTTTTCCCTGAACTCAAACAACAGCAAGCATTTATCGAAAAGGTCATCAAAGAGGAGGAGATTTCTTTTTTACGAACCCTTGAACATGGCTTGAAAAAACTGGAATCCATCACCAAATCAGGATCAAATAAAATAAATGGCAGTACCGTCTTTGAACTTTATGACACTTATGGATTCCCATTAGACCTTACTGAATTGATTGCAAAAGAAAATGGAATGCGAATAGATCATGCTGGCTTTGAAAAGGAAATGGAGGCACAAAAAGATCGATCCAAAGCTGCCGGTAAGCAAGCCGCAGGGGATTGGATTATTATTCATGAAAAGCATGATACCCGATTTTCAGGCTACACAGCACTTGAGACGAATACGAGACTGCTGCGGTATCGGGAGATTAAACAAAATGATAAAATCCAACATCAACTGGTGCTAGAGACGACTCCATTTTATGCAGAGAGTGGAGGACAGGTGGGAGACACCGGCTGTTTACAATTCGGAGATGAGAGGCTTGAGGTAGTGGATACGAGAAAGGAAAATGATTTAATCGTTCATTTTACAGAAAAGATGCC
>JAPPDO010000058.1:1200-2824 GCA_028821635.1 Ekhidna sp. | reverse complement strand
ATTGATTTGTTCAGCATGATCGGAAAGAGGTCAAGGGTCGAAGAAGTGAAGATTTTCTTACCACAAAGGACACGAAGGGTTGCACAGAGTTCACAAAGTACATGCGACTAGACAGAGCGGTTATTTTTTTCAATTTGCAGTTATTTTTTCCCGTTCAGCCATTATTTTTGTTCATATAATGGTTATCTTTAGTATCAGCCTTTATTAGGACGGGATCGCATGGAATAAAAACAAAGGCTCCGTTTTTAGGGGTGCGATCATTCCTAACAAACTAATTCAGGAATATTACACTAAAAAAGCAAATTCCTAATGCTTGAGAGGAAAGTTAAGGAGAACAAAAATTATCCGGATAAAATCAAGAAATAAGAATAAATAACAGCACAAACCGCAAAGAATTTATCAAACAAATAAATAAAATTGAAGAAATTCGTGACAACAAACAATACGGGGCAAACAACAAACGAACCCCTAAACCAACAAATGAAAATGAAAAAACAAACTCAAAACAACAAAATAAGCACACTAATGCAACGCTGCATCATCTACGTGCTGCTGATCACAGGTATCAGTAGCAGCATCTCAGCGCAGACGACACCCACAAAAACAATTCCAAACTTAGCCGCAGGGGATATTGCATTCATCGCATACAATAGCAGACAAGAGGGGATGGATGTTATCAAACATAAGGGCTTTGCGATTGTAACATTAGTCACTATTAGTGTGCCTTCTCCGGACACTATCTTTTTCACAGACAATGAATGGGACAACGACCTGTCCGGTGATAACAGCAGGTGGGATGCAACTGAGGGTATTCTTGCGTGGCGCATAACATCAAATATTCCGGCAGGCACAGTGGTGACCTTCTCTAATGTAACGCAAGGTTCCGGAATAACGGCTTCAACGGGAGCTATTAGCAGAAGTAGTGGAGACTTTGATCCGTCCACTGCGAATGAGTCCATCTGGGCGTATGCAGGTGATGAGATGGACCCAAATCCGCTTGCGGTAGTAGGTATCAGTAATGATAATGCTACTAATGGTCAAAATAGAGTATTTGTGACTGACCAGGATAACCTCATAGTATCATCCGTATCCGGAAGAGATAGTATTTATAACTCAGGGCTTACCATAGGCACACACGTATTTGATAGTAAAGTAGAAGGGCAAGGGAAGAATCGGGATGTATTGGAATACGTCGGCCCCCGATCCGGTGAAATGTCATTTGCAGATTACCTCTCTTATCTTATGGACGGGACAAATTGGAAGTCAGATGATGGTTCTAATGCCGCAATTGATGCTATGGATGCTGAATTTCCACCCGATGTCACGGCTTTTACTATTGATAAAGCCCCAACCCTTACTAATACTACAATAGCTACAGATAATAGCTATGTAGATGTCACCTTCAGCGAAGGAGTTTATAATGCCGCCGGTGGAAGCGGTGCATTGGAGGCCTCGGACTTTGCACTCAGTATCAGTGGAGGTACAGCAACATTAAATATGATTACAAGTGTAACCCAAACCGGAGGCAGTGCTTTAGTTGGGGGGGAGATGATTGTTCGTGTAAACTTTACGCTGACTGGCACAGCTGACGGGATGGAAACGTTGGAAGTAGATTTAATAGCTA
>JAPPDO010000058.1:0-1190 GCA_028821635.1 Ekhidna sp. | reverse complement strand
GCTAATAGTGTATACGATGCGGCAGGCAATCCCGCAGCAGCTATGCAGGCCTCACCGGCCAACCAGGTTAGACTGAACGATCAATCCCCCCCAATCATCTCTTTCGATGCAATTTCAGTTTTAGCTGATGATTTTTTGAATGCAGCAGAAGATAACACGAGCTTAGTAATCACAGGAGATGTTTCTGGTGCGGAATCCGGACAGGTTGTTACACTTACATTGAATTCGAGGGATTATTTATCAAGTGGGACGGGAGGATCAAATGTGAATAGTTCAGGAGATTGGCAGGTAACAATCCCCGCTGATGGCTTGCAAGCGTTGACTGATGGGTCCGCTTATTCGATTGCGGCTAATGTAAGCGATCAGGCAGGCAACGCTGCAACCGAATTGGAGACTTCCGACTTTGTTTATGATATTACCCCGCCGGATGTCACCATTAACCAGGCTTCTTCACAGCGAGACCCTACCAGCACGAATCAGGTAATATTTGATGTGATGCTCACCGAGCCGGTGGTCGGTTTCATAAATACAGATGTTGATTTAAGCTCAAGCACAGCAGGAGTAAGCTCTTCCGTTGTCAGTATTTCACAGTTAGAACCGACCATCTATATGCTTTCAGTGACGGGTATGACGAGTGACGGAGAGGTGATAGCTGGTTTGGGAGCCGGAGTCTTCACGGATTTGGCTGGAAATGATAACAATCCAAGCACAAGCACAGACAATACAGTAACCTTTGATGATACACCGCCTGCCATTCGGACGGCCCCTTCCGCTACGGATACGACTGCGATTGGATTCACGATCAACGTTGAATCAAATGAGACAGGCTCAGTGCATTATGTAGTGGTGGCAGATGGCAACGGAATGCCGACAGGTTTACAAGTTCGGGCGGGAGAGAATGACGGAGGCAATTTGGCTATTGCCAGTGGTAGAATCGGGGTTGGAACTGCAAATACTCCTGTTCAAGAAGTTGTCAATATCCTGGAAGCGGATACGTCTTACGAAGTGTACCTGTTGGCAGAAGATGAGGCAGGTAATCTTAGTGCCGTAGTACGCATTGCAGGCGATGCCAAAACACGGCCCTTTGATACAAACTCTAGTGTTGCCCGCTCAACAGGAACTGCGGGAGAAACAGTTAACATAGATTATAGTATTCATCAGGATGTTGACCTTATCGTCACTGAAGGGGT
>JAPPDO010000349.1 GCA_028821635.1 Ekhidna sp. | reverse complement strand
CTTTTTTTTTTTTTTTTTTAAATCGCATTGCCTTCACGTTTTCCGCCGTTGCCAACTGTAAAACCAAATCTGTATCACGAACCTGATATACTAATCGATGTCCTGCATTTAGTAATTTTAACTTGTAGCAATTCTTCAAGGATCTCAATTGGTTTGTCTTAACGCGTAGAGAATTAAGAAGAGTTAGCAACTTTTTCTTGAGTTGAAGTTGAATATCCTGATCAAGCCTTTACCATTCAACAAGGCACTTTCCAAAAAGCCAACCCTACAGATTATTGATTTCAACTTCGATTTCAGGTTCCCTTTTCGCTCCAGCATTAGCTTTGCAATTTTCAAATCCTCAATTTGTTCAAGTAGGTCTTCCCAAGTTGAAGCAAGGACCGCATAAAATACCGGTTGATTTCGATTTAAAATTGCAACAGGTTTTCCTTTGAATTGCGAATGACAGCCATGGGGCTCTTTTTCAATTCAGAAATCCCAAGCACATATCAGCTAATATCAAATTTGAATAACTCATGATCAATACCACAAAACTAATTTCTATAAAGTAAATATTAGGTTTATCAATAGATAGGAGAAGGTCATTTATACACATGTAATAACTTTACGAGACAGCCTGTACGGATCAAATCATTTGGATCCTTTTGTGGGTAAACTGAATTAGATATGGATGAAAAAAATCAGTAAGGTATGAAGTGTCAATTGATGTTAATCTTATGGAAATTGAGTGACTTGTACAAAATGCAGATTGGTTGGATTGCTGGGAGGTTCATTTAATCCTCCTCATCAAGGACATATTCACATATCCAATCTGGCACTCAAATTGTTTGGTTTGGATGAGGTCTGGTGGCTCGTGAGTCCAGGAAACCCACTCAAAATAGAGAAACCCGCTTCATTCCAGAGACGATGTGAAAGAGCGCTGTCTATTATTCACAACCCAAGAATCAGGGTTTCAGATTTTGAATATGTGAATCGTATTCACCATACCTTTGAGACAATCAGCAAACTTAATCAAAGCAATCCTGATCTCCACTTCATCTGGTTAATGGGATCAGATAATCTTGTACAATTCGACCGATGGAAAAATTGGGACAGGATTTTTCGAAACATTCCCATCGCGGTATTGTCTAGAACAAATTGTGATATACCTGCATTGGCATCCAAGGCTGCAAATACTTATTCCAAATTCTATCTTCCTGCAAGGTTTGCCGATAGAATTGCTTATCTTGAGCCACCTGCTTGGACGTTGATAAAAATTCCGAAAATTAATATTTCTTCATCTCTGTATCGGGAACAGGGGTTGTGGAAGAAATAATATATGAGTTCAAATCTCTCTTATCATGGTAATTTAGTTTGCTTGAAATTTTGATAATATACGAATATTAGTTGATCTGAACTAAGATCAGTGGAATTTGGAACAGAACAATATTGAGAAGTGAGTTTTACAAAATCTTGGAAACGATTGTTTAATTCCTCTTAGGGAAGGTATATTTATTCATTTACCTCAAACATTTTTTTCAAGAGATTATTAATGGGATACTTTCATTGTTTATGAATGTAGTTATAAGGTGAAATATTATGCCTATTGAAGGAGAGTTTCCAAATAATTCATATGTTGTCCCACTAGATAATACATTATCTAACTCCCACGAAGTTCAGAAACAATCATACTTTGATAATTCTAATATAACTGACTCAGAAAACAATTTATTTCATATCAGACAAGAAGTAAGTGATGAATATGCAGAACCACACGAAAAGCCTTGGATTATAGGATACTCAGGTGGCAAGGATAGTACGCTAGTCCTACACCTTGTAATAGAGCATCTTGTTTCTTTGCCACGTAGTGAGAGAGTACGGCCTATCCATGTGGTGGCTAATGATACACTTGTCGAAAGCCCACTTGTAATGGCACATGTCAAGAGTGTACTAAATGAGATTAAGAAAGCGGTTTTGGCATTTGATCTACCAATTGTAGTTAATATAACTTCACCAGATATTGATCAGACTTTTTGGGTCAATCTTATTGGCCGTGGTTATCCGACACCAAATCGCAATTTTCGCTGGTGTACTGATCGAATGAAGATAAGACCAACTAGTACCTATATCCGTGAGCAAGCCAAAATTTCTGGTGAAGTAATACTTCTACTAGGGGTTAGGAGAAATGAAAGTCGTGCTCGAGCTGCCAGTGCAGCAAAGTATGATAATGGTTCTCGCTTAAACCAGCACAATAGCCTTCCTGGATGTTATGTATTTCGTCCCATTCTTGAACTTGAAACTGAAGATGTCTGGGAATTTCTTGCATTGAACAAACCACCATGGGGAGGGAGTCATCAACGATTAATTCAGCTATATAGGGAAGCTGGGGGAGGGGAATGTCCAGTTGTAACATCTTTACAGGATGCTCCTTCATGTGGAACAACTTCATCACGTTTTGGGTGTTGGACATGTACAGTTGTTGAAAAAGATAAGAGTCTTACTGGGTTTGTTGACTCCGGTTTCGAACAATTTTTACCTTTATTAAATTTTAGAGATTGGCTAATCGAAATTCGAAACGAGCCAGAGCGACGCCTTGCTAGGCGTAGGAATGGACGTGTTACAATTACAAATAAAGGAATATTTGTGCCGGGTCCATTTAATATGTCCACTAGGCATGAAATTCTAGATCGCCTATTGGACCTTCAATCACAATCAAAAATGGATTTAATCCAACAAACTGAGATTGATAGAATTCGTGAACTATGGGTCGAAGACGTTATTGTCAGTGCTGAACGAAATTTAAAAGTTCAACGATCATTGGGAGTAAATGTGAATCATGCCTAACGGTAAAGTTGTACTTTT
>JAPPDO010000194.1 GCA_028821635.1 Ekhidna sp. | reverse complement strand
AGAATATTGTTTGGCACAAAAGACAGCACCTGTCACAAGTAAAGGTAAAAGTGAAATTCTACCAATCAGGATACCAATATTATCAGATTGGGCTTGTAAAATCCACATACCTAAACCAAGTGTACCTAATACACAAAAAACAGCACCAACGATCCAACTTCCGAAAATCCGCTTATTATTTGCACTATCATACTGACTTTGAAACGAAGCACTTATACCCTCGGCTGTCTTATAGTTTAGTGCCTTTTTTGAAGATTCAATCAATTCTTTTGCTTCTTGTAAAATGCTTTTTCTTTCTTTTTCATAGTCGTCAAGTTTTAAGTTATTTTCCTGTGTCTTCTGCTCCAGTAAATCCAGTCTTTTTTCTCTGTCTTGAACTTTATTTGCAAAAGAGGTTATCAACTTTTCATTGGATTTACTTTCATTAAGAGATTCGGTTATCTCTATGAGATTTTCTGTAGCGTTTGCCTGTATTATTTTTAACTCAGTATTTATTGTTTCTAAGTCCCCCGATTCTTCAATTAATTCATTTTTTCTTTCGAGAATACTTTCTAATTCACTTTCAATCTCCTGAAGTTTTTGGTTGCTCTGTTCAAATTTTTTATCTACTGATGTACTTTCTGACTCTATATTATCTTTCAGTTCTTTCGTTTCAACCAACATTTGTTGAAGTTGAATTTTAACTTTTCTTACTTCTTCTATTTCATTCTCAAATTCGATTTGTCTCTCACTAATGTTTTTCACATTGTAATTACGTATCAGAATTTTTAGATTTTCAAAGTGACTTATATAGTTGTTTGGTATTTCAAGGTCATTATCAATCATATCCAAATAGGATTGAATTGAAATTCGCTCATCGTAAGTAGAGACTTTGATAAACTTTTGGGGATACTTAGTTAGGGTTGATATGTCTGTCAAAAGTTCTTCTATTCCGGCAATTATTCCTTTAAAAGTATATTCATTTTCATTGCCATAAGTTTCTGAATCCTGATCGCTGAGGTTCAGAGATTTTATTTGTTCACGTATGCTATCTCTTTTCGCTCTAATTTGATTGATTGTACCTAACTCCATTTTCTATACTCAGATTTACGGTAAAATTTAAGTTAAAATGTAAATCACTAAAATACACACTCAGCATTTATTTTTACACAGCGGTTTCTTATTAATACCAAACAAACCGTTAAAATGGTTGGAGAAGCGGGGGGGGTGAATCTAATAGCGAAGGAAGTAGAGAGGGTTGGTTGGGGGGTATTCAGAGAGTTTTATCTATTTTAGCTATCTTCTCAGTAGCCTCTTTAGTTGTCTTCTTATTTTTCAAATATAGTACCTCCAAATTTCCCTAAAATCCCACCTATTGAACCACTAAAAAGAAATTTGTCTAATGACTGAATTTGAGTCTCAGAAAGCCAGTATAAGTTTGTAGGAGATAAAAGATGTAAAATCCTTACAATAAATATTGAAACTACAAAAAACCACAAAACGTAGATAGACAACGTTATCAACTTATGTTTTACCTTAGCACTCTGTAATTCAAATAATTCTTTTTGTTCTTTACGTTTATTTGAATAACTCTCATTTTCCCTGATTTCCCCTTCAAACATCTAAGAACTTGCTTTTTTAGCGTAATATTCCTGAATTAGTTTGTTGGGTATTATGGCACCTCTAAAAGTTGAGCCTCCATTTTTATTCCATGTAATATCCCATGGTGTGCCTTTTTTATGTGTTAAGTCAGAAAGTTCACCTCCTTTAAAATTTTTATAAACCTTCCATATTTCATTTAAAAAACGATTAATCTCTTCATTTTCTGACATGCAGTTATATTCTTTCTTGTCCTCAATCAAGTCAGGAAAATACAACTCATTTATGTCATTAGAACCATAATGTTTAAAGGAATGATATACATTTGGAACCACTGGGCCATATTTCCATGCTTCAGTTTGTTCTGTTATTAGAGGTTTTTTTTGAAATCCAAGATACCACCCATGAGCTATATAAGTCAATTTTAAAACTTTCATTGGAGTAATCTCCAGCCCCTCATAAATGGACTTTTCTATAAGGTAGTTTGCTATGCTTATTGATTTATACATTCAACTGAGTAATTAACTACACAAACATACGACGTATTACTCAACATTGTTTCTTTTACAATGGTTTCTATAAACCAAACAAGCCGTTGAGAGGGGGAGAAGCGGCGGGATATATACAATGCTGCCTCACATAATAATGATTTAGATATTAATGAATATGTACTTAATTTTGTACAAAAATTGACCCATTATGATAACAGCATCAATATCCGACTTTAGAAAAGATATAAAAGAATATCTAAACAGGGTTACTGAAAATTTTGAGACATTAATCATCAATAGAGGTAAAAATGGAGGCGTTGTTGTAATATCAATAGAGGAGTATAATTCTCTTGTTACCACGCAACATGAAATATCTTCTGACGCTAACAAACAAAGACTTGATTCTGCTATAAAAAAATTCAAAGATTCGGATACTTTCACTAAAGATTTGATAGAAGAGTGAAGTACATTTTTGTAGATGAATCTTGGGAAGATTATTTGTACTGGCAAAAGATTGATAAAAAAATGCTCAAAAGAATTAATGATTTGATAAAAGATATTGCCGGGAATCCTTATGACGGAATTGGAAAACCTGAACCTTTAAAGCATAACTACAGAGGATACTGGTCCAGACGCATAGACGGAGAGCATAGATTAATTTATCAAGTTAAAAATGATGAGATAAGAATTGTTAAATGCAGATATCATTACAACTAGAATCTACGTTTGGCTTGTCGAACTCGTCCATTGAGCCTGTCGAAATGTTGTCGAAAT
>JAPPDO010000282.1:25657-27300 GCA_028821635.1 Ekhidna sp. | reverse complement strand
CGAAGGAGTAGCACAGGTGAGGGCACTAAGAGCCTATTATTACTACAGGTTGCTTGACCTCTTTGGCAGGGTTAAAATAGTTACATCTATTGACAATCCGGACACTGAGGATGAGAACGAGGCGGATGCTTCACAATCAGATAGAGCGGAAGTATTCAGATTTGTAGAAGATGAACTCAAAGCAGTTATCGCAAGTGGGGGTCTGCCAACAACTATAAATGCTGAAAGATTTACACAATCCGGTGCAAATGCATTGTTAGCTAAACTTTATCTAAATGCTGAAGTGTACACAGGTACTGCGCAATGGCAGGATGCTAGCGATGCAGCGGATGAGGTCATTAACTCGGGATTATACATGCTCACGGAAGATTATGGAGAAGTATTTAGCCCAACGAATAGCGGTGATCCGGAGCATATCCTAGTAGCACCTTATGATCAGCCTTCTGGTAGAAATGGCATGAATTTCTCCCAAATGACGCTTCATTATGGAAATCAGGCTACTTACAATCTTGCTGAACAGCCTTGGAACGGATATACTACGCTGGAAGATTTTTACAATTCATACGAATCCCAGGATGAGAGAAGAGAAAACAACTTCTTGGTAGGCCTTCAGAGAGATGCAGGCGGTAATCCCATCATTGATTTGGCGGCTGAAGGGGCTGAAGATCCGGACGGATTTGAATTAAACTTTACACCCAAAATCAATGAACTGTTCCCTAACGCCATTAGACAGGGAGGGGCGAGGTTATCCAAATTTGGATTTGAGGATGGTGCTCAGAGTAACATGAACAATGACTACCCTATCCTAAGATATGGGGACATTTTACTGGTAAAAGCCGAAGCAGAAGCAAGACTGGCAAGTAACTGGAGTGCCCCGGAAACCGTAAGTTTAGTTAATCAATTAAGGGCTAGAGCAGGTGTGAGCGCATATACATCGCTCACTGAAGATGAATTCTTAGCGGAAAGAGGAAGAGAAATGTTTATGGAAGCATCCAGAAGGCAAGATTTGATCAGATTTGGAAGATGGGGGAACCAGTGGTGGGAAAAACCCTCCTCTGACGCAACAGTTAGACAACTATTTCCCATACCTCAAGAACAAATTGACGCTGCTAGGGCTTCCGGATCCGAGCCACTGACCCAGAATCCGGGCTATTAATTAAGAAGGTCTCTTACAAATAATATTAGGGTTGTAGGTTCACTGCAACCCTTTTTTATTCCGAATAACTTTGCTTAGATTTAATGGTTAAAATGAAAGTTTTCTATTTTTAACGTTGTGCTATGAATGCTATCGAAATATTATCAGAACTTGAAAGTGTCAATTTCACCACTGATCAGGCAAGAACCATTACACGAATTTTTGAGAGGAAGAACACCGATTTAGCCTCAAAAGAAGACGTGTATAGGGTCATTGATGAGTTTAAGGGATTAAGGGATGGTTTCAGAGGGCTGGAAGGTGAGTTTAAGGAGCTGAAAGGTGAATTTAAAGAGTTAAAAGATGACTTTAAAGGGCTGGAAGCTACGACCAAAGATGAGGTGCAGAGGTTAGAAGCTATGATTAAGAAGTTAGAAGCTACGACTAAAGATGAGATTAAGAAGTTGGAAGTTTCGACCAAAGATGAGATTAAAAAGTTGACGTTTGCGAC
>JAPPDO010000282.1:0-25647 GCA_028821635.1 Ekhidna sp. | reverse complement strand
TTGTAGTTTAGAACATAGTTGTGATTAATAAGTTAGATTTTGCGACCAAAGATGGAGTGAGGGCAGAGATACTCAGCAGCAAGTATGACCTGGTGAAATGGATTGCAGGAGGGCTGATAGCCAATGGACTTCTAAATCTTCTACTCAAATATTATGGTTGATTGCTTTTAAGAGGTATATTATTTTGCTTTTTATTTAACCGTTGTGTTAGTTAGTTACTTAAAGCAGCCTAAAAAACGTGCCTTATCAACAATAAGAGAAGCGGTCACATTCTTAATCCTCTTAGGTTGCTCCCAATCTGCTTTTAATGATCAACTATTTACGGAAGTCTCTCAATTAGTTTCAATAGACTTTTCAAATGATATACATCCTACAGAAGAGTTTAATCCCTATACGTTCAGGTCTTTTTACAATGGAGGCGGAGTGGCTGTTGGTGATGTTGATAATAATGGTTATCAGGATATTTATTTTACGGGCAATCAAGTGGATAACCAACTCTACTTGAATTTTGGAAATTGGACTTTTAAGGAAGTAGCTGTTGAGGCGGGTGTAGATTGTAGAGGTGTTTGGAGTACTGGTGCAACATTTGCTGATATCAATCAAGATGGGTGGTTAGACCTCTACGTATGTAAGTCAGGAACTCCCGGAGGTGCTAATCGAACAAATGGCTTGTATGTAAATAACAAAGACGGAACGTTTACAAATAAGGCGGATGAATATGGACTTGATGTTGAAGGGCTCTCTGTTCAAGCTGCATTTTTTGATTTTGATAAGGATGGAGACCTAGACTGCTACTTATTAACAAACTCCTTTCGATCAGTCGGTACCGGTGCAGATTTGAAGAAGAACTCCAGAAATATCTCAGATCCGGGCGGCAATAAGCTTTTTAAAAATAATAATGGATACTTTGAGAATGTAAGTGAGCAAGCCGGCATATACACAAGTGCAATAGGCTTTGGTTTGGGAATAACCTTGGGAGATTTTAATTATGATTTATGGCCAGACATCTTTATTTCCAATGATTTTTTTGAAAAAGATTATCTCTACATTAACAACAAAGACGGCACATTTTCCGAGAAAGGAGAGGTCTATTTCAATAGTATGAGTTTAGGAAGTATGGGGGCAGATGTTGCAGACTTGAATAATGATGGATTATCAGATTTATTGGTTACTGAGATGCTCCCCGAAAGACTAAAAAGAAAAAAAACAAAGGCACTCTACGAGTCATGGAGTAAGTATCAAACGTCGGTAAGCAATGGATACCAACATCAATTTCCCAGAAATATGCTCCATGTTGGGTCTGAGTATGGGCCATTCGTTGAAATAGGAAGAATTTCAGGATTAACCAACACGGACTGGAGTTGGGGATCGCTTTTATTTGATATGAATAACGATGGTTTCAAAGACGTATTCGTTTCTAACGGAATATTTAAAGATTTATTAGATAGGGATTTTTTGTCATTCACTGCCAATGAAACTAACATAAAAAAACTTATAAGAAAAGACAATGATGCGATTTTGAAATTGTTAGACAAAATGCCTTCTGAACCCGTGGTTAACTCCACCTTTGAAAATAAAGGTAACTTGAAATTTGAAAAAACCTCATACAAGTGGGGCTTTAATGAACCTACTTTTAGCAATGGAAGTGCTTACGTTGATCTGGATAATGATAATGATCTTGACTTGATAATCAACAATGTAAATCAAAGATCTTTTGTGTACAGAAATAACTCTCCAAAGAAGGCTGTTTCATTTAAACTTGAAAATGCTAAAGGAGGCAGCGGGATAGGTGCTAAAGTTTCGGTAAAATCAAACGGAAATAGTTGGTTTCAGGAAAATTTCCCTGTGAAAGGATACCAGAGTTCTTCTACTCCCATCATTCATTTTGGTACTGATACAATATCTGTATTAGACACCGTTGAGATTTTATGGCCAAGTGGGAAAAGAAACATTTTGACCAATCTTGAAACCAATAAGCTAATAACAGTTAAAGAGAACGATGCTATTAATCTGCCTTGTAATGTAAACAAAACAGCATCAAGTTCATATTTAGTGAATACTGAAATTGGTTTAAACTTCATTCATGAGGAAAATGATTTTGTAGATTTTAACCGAAATAATCTACTGCCTGAAATGTATAGTAATCTAGGCAGCAGAGTGGCATCTTCAGACCTTAATGAAGATGGCATCACTGACTTTTACTTTGGAGGGGCAAAAAATCAACCCGGAGTTTTGTTAGTATCCGAAGGATTTAATTATCAGAAGATAGCTTTTGAAAAAGAGGCAATTTGTGAAGACATGGATGCTGTTTTTTTTGATGCAGATGGAGACAACGATCTCGATCTTTATGTAGCAAGTGGGGGCACGGAATATAGTAGATCAAGCACCGCCTTAATTGATAGAGTTTACTTAAATGACAATGGTGAGTTTAAGTTTGCAAAGCATGCAGTTCCTTTTACCTTTAGAATTAGTTCTTCCTTTGTTAGCCCCGGTGACTATGATAAAGATGGAGACACTGACTTATTGATTGGGGGAAGGTTCAATCCAACAAATTACGGCGTTGGAGGAGGTTTGTATCTATTAATGAATAATGGAGAAGCTGTCTTTTCCATTTCAAAGCAGCACTCATTTCCTGAAATTAAAACTTCTGAATTGATTACTGACGGCCAGTTTACTGATATTGATAACGACGGATATACGGATGTGGTGGCGATTGGAGAGTGGAGCCGTATCCATGTGTTTATTAATGAGAAGGATTCATTCAGATATGCTTCTCCGGATTTAGGACTTAATGAAACAACCGGGTGGTGGAATACGCTTGAGGTAAGTGACCTAAACAAAGATGGATTAAAAGATTTAATTGTAGGGAATAAAGGAATCAACACTTTCTTTAAAACGGGAACCCGGCTTTACACTTCAGACTTTGATAGAAATGGATTCATTGACAATGTTATAGGTATTGAAGAAGATGGCAATTACTATCCAATTCATGATAGAGACGAGTTGATCGGTCACTTTCCGGCACTTAAAAAGAGAGGCATTTATTATGCTGAATATGCCGTCAAAACGATGGAAGAATTATTTGGAGAAGAATTATTGAATAAATCCATCGTTTCTGAAATAGATATTTCTGAGTCTTCGGTATTCTATCAGACCAAAAATGGTTTTGAAAGGATAAGCCTGCCAATTTTTGCACAGTTGTCCCCGATATATGCTATTGAAATTATAGACCTGAATAAAGATGGAATACCGGATTTAATTGTTGGAGGAAATCAGTACAATGTAAAACCCCAATTTGGAAGGTACGATGCGTTGAATGTTACAGTACTACTTGGCTCAAAAAAAGGATTTACAGATGAAGAAATAAAAATAACGGATATTGAAGGTCAGATTCGTGATATTGAATACTTTTCTAATAATGGTAAGAAAGTACTTTTTTTCATTAACAACGATAGTTTGCAGATTAGGTCACTCAATTAGCCTATTGGGGTTTTTGCTGTTGCCTTCTACGATAAAGCTGATGCGTAATGCTTGTCAATCGAAAAAAGCTGTATTAGTAAATAGGTTAAAACATATTGTGTTACTAGCTAATGTGGTTGGATGTCAGCAAATAGACTCAACGACTCAGTTTGAACTTTTAAAGAGTTCAAAAACAAACATCACCTTTAGAAATGACTTAACATTTAGTAATGATTTCAATGTTTACACATACAGAAACTACTATAATGGAGGGGGAGTAGCGATTGGTGATATTAATGATGATGGGTTTGTTGATATTTACTTTACCGGAAATCAAAAACCAAATGAACTCTATCTCAACAAGGGCGATTTTCAATTTGAAAACATCTCCAAGAAGTCAAACACAGAAGGTCAAAAGGCTTGGTCTACAGGCGTAACGATGGCAGATATTAATGCAGACGGATTACTTGACATTTACGTTTGCAATTCCGGAGATATCAAGGGTGATAATAAGCAAAATGAGCTTTTTATTAATAATGGCGACCTCACTTTTTCAGAAAAGGCTGAAGAATATGGATTGGCAGACCCCGGCTATTCTACTCACGCATCCTTCTTTGACTATGACAGAGATGGTGACCTAGACGCTTATTTATTGAATAATTCCTACCAGGCTATAGGTAGTTTTGATCTGAGAAGAAGTGAACGTCCTAAGAGAGACTCACTAGGCGGAGATAAGCTGCTTAGAAATAATGACGGCAAATTCGTGGATGTCAGTTTGCAGTCAGGTATATATGGTAGTATAATCGGTTTTGGACTTGGCGTAACCGTAGGCGATGTTAATAGAGACAACTGGGATGATATCTATGTATCTAATGACTTCTTTGAGAGAGATTATTTATACCTAAATAACCAGGATGGGACTTTTAGCGAGGTTTTTACCGAGTGGATTCAATCTTCGAGCGGTGCTTCAATGGGAGCGGACATGGCTGATATCAACAACGATGGGCACAATGACATCTTTATCACGGAGATGCTTCCCAGAGATGATAAAAGATTAAAATCAGTAACCACTTTTGAAGATTGGAACAGGTATCAGTATGGCGTACAGAATGACTATTATCATCAATTCACCAGAAACACTTTTCAGATTAACTCCGGTTCAAATCATTTTTTAGAGTTGGGCCGCTTCTCAAATGTAGAGGCCACAGATTGGAGCTGGGGAGCATTAATGCTTGATTTAAACAATGACGGATATAGAGATATTTATGTTGCAAACGGCATCTATCGAGATTTAACCGATCAGGACTATTTACAATACATTGCCAGCAGGGAGGTTATTAAATCTATCATAACAAATAAAGGAGTTGACTATGGCAAGCTGGTTGATTTGATCCCTTCTAATCCAATACCTAATTACGCATTTATAAACAACGGAAAATTAAACTTTACAGAGAAAGGAATAGAACTTGGACTATCTTATCAAGGATTCTCCAATGGTGCTGCATATGGAGACCTGGATAATGATGGAGACCTGGATATTGTAGTAAATAACGTCAATGACAGGGCTCTGATATATAGAAATAACCTTGAGGGCGGAAATAGCATTCAAATCATAACAAAAGGTGAGGCAGAAAATTCTTTTGGTTACGGAGCTAAGGTATGGTTAGAAAGCTCAGATTACAAATACTATGTAGAGCAACAGCCCGCCAGAGGCTTTCAATCGTCGATGGATCAAAAACTGACAGTTGGCTTGATTAATGATGAAAGATTAAATATTCTTGTTACGTGGCCAAGTGGCAAGCAGCAGCAAATAGCGGACGTTAAGCCTAATTCCATCGTTATTTTGAGAGAGGGTGATGCCAGCAGAAAAGTTGAGTTTAAATCGTACTTAAAAAATCAAAGAATTATAAAATCCGTCACACGGGATACTACTTTGCATCATATCGAAAATCAATTTGTAGATTTTAATCGTGATCGACTACTTTATCACATGTTAAGTGCCCTAGGCCCAAAACTTGCATATTATCAAGCAGATAATCAGCTTACCATATTTCAGGGGAGCAGTAAAGGGAATTACCCGCAAGTTCTTGAACTTAGTGATCAAGGCAGCTTAGCGAAAGAGTTTAAGATTATGTCTGAAAAACCAACAGCAGAAAATGCGGAAAGCATCTTTTTCGATGCAGATAATGACGGTGATCTTGACCTTTATGTCACTAGCGGTGGCGTAGAAGTATCACAAAACTCAACTGCCCTACGAGATAAGCTATACTTTAATCAAGGCGATGGCACTTATACTTTAAGCGATCAAATGCTTCCCGTAACAGGAGGAAATATCAGTTCTTCAACAGTTGATTATTCGGATATTGATGGTGACGGGGACTTGGACCTTTTTGTAGGTGAATTTACAAAGCCGTTGAAGTACGGATTGCCGTGCAGCGGATTTATTCTGTTAAATGACGGGTACGGAATCTTTGCAGATAAGACCCCGGAGTTAGCACCCGATTTGAGTAATATTGGAATGATTACCGGCGCAGAATTTGCAGACCTAGACAGAGACAAAGATGAAGATCTTATCGTAGTTGGAGATTACACCGGAATAAATCTTTTTGAAAATGTAAATGGCTCATTTGTATCTAATGAAAGTTTGATCAACCTAAAAGGTTGGTGGAATACAATCCATGTGGTGGACATAGACGATGATGGGGATTTAGATTTCTTTGTGGGTAACCACGGTCTCAACAGTAGATTTAAAGCATCACCCGAAAGTCCTATTAGGTTGTATGTGGGAGATTTTGATTTTAATGGATTTATTGATCCTATCATAACTAAATATCAGAATGGCAGATCAGTGCCTTATGCTTTAAGACACAATCTGGTAGATCAAATCAAATCATTGAAGAAGGTTTATCCAGACTATGCTTCTTACAAAGAAGCACATATTGAGGAGATGTTTACTCCCGAAATTTTAAAAAAGGCATACGTCCTCGAAGTAAATACACTTGAATCTTCTTTATTTATAAATGAAGGGAATTTTAGGTTTACTAAAGCTGAGTTGCCTGTATCAGTTCAATTTTCACCAATTTATGCGGTTTCAAGCGGGGATTATGATAGAGATGGAGATACTGATTTGATAGTTGGAGGGAATCTATACGGTGCAAAACCGGAAATAGGCAGGTATGATGCAAGTTCAGGTCTCATCATAGAAAACGAAGGTTCACTGAAGTTTAAAACCGAGATTACGGGCTTAGGAATAGAGGGGCAGGTCAGAGACATCATCACAACAGATAGCTTGATAATCGTAGCCAGAAATGATGATTCAATGTTATTCTTTAGTTATTAAGTCAGTTTTTTTAACCGTATTTGTAATCACCCTGTGTGGTTGCGAAAGTAAACTGCCCAAAAAGTTTAAGCTTCTGTCACCCGAAGAGTCTGGCATTGATTTCAGAAACGATCTGCACGATACACCCAAGCAAAACATTATCGAATACCTCTACTACTATAATGGAGGAGGGGTCGGGATTGGTGATATTAACAATGATGATTTCTTAGATATTTATTTTACTGCAAATCAAGGGATCAATCGACTTTATTTGAATAATGGTGATCTCACGTTTGAGGATGTAACAGAAAAGGTTGGACTCCCCTCCGAACCTGATACAACCAAATGGAGCACTGGGGTGACGTTGGCAGATGTCAATGGAGACGGTTTTATTGACATTTATGAATGCGTTGTTGGAAATTATAAATCTTTTAAGGGGCACAATAAACTCTACATAAATCAAGGAGGAGAGAAATTCATTGAACTATCTGATGAATACGGGGTGGATTTCTCAGGCTTTTCTACCCAATCCGCTTTTTTGGATTATGACAGGGACGGTGACCTTGATATGTACTTACTTAATCACTCTGTTCATGGTACAAACACCTACGGTAATGTTGATTTAAGAAACAAGAAAGACCAAAAATCCGGCGATAAATTTTATGAAAATCAAATAGCAGAGGGGAATGGGTTTATTGATGTTACCAATTCGGTCGGTATTTACTCCAGCAGTTTAGGGTATGGATTAGGAATAGCCGTTTCTGATTTAAACGGCGACGGATTCAGTGATATTTACATAGGCAATGACTTTCATGAAGATGACTATATCTACCTGAATAATAGGAACAAAACATTTACTGAGGTAGGAAAGGAACGCATGGGCCATACCTCTCAATTTACCATGGGCGTTGATATCGCC
This sequence comes from Ekhidna sp., assembly GCA_028821635.1. Lineage (GTDB taxonomy): Bacteria > Bacteroidota > Bacteroidia > Cytophagales > Cyclobacteriaceae > Ekhidna. The sequence continues at coordinate 17,950 of JAPPDO010000282.1, read as the reverse complement.
GATATAAATCATGACGGAATGATGGATATTTTCTCTTTGGATATGTTACCCTCTGACCCAAATATTCTTTTAAAATCAGGTGGGGATGATAATAATTTCATTAAGGACATAAAAAGCAAAAATGGCTATAGTCCCCAATATGCCAGAAACGCATTGCAATTAAATCAAGGAAATTATTTTAAAGAATTAGCCATGTTTTATGGTGTCTATGCAACTGATTGGAGTTGGGCAGTTTTGATACAAGATTTTGATAACGACCTTGACCAGGACGTATACATTACAAATGGAATTTACAAAAGACTCAATGACCTTGATTATATTAATTATCTGAGTAGTGGAATTCAAAAAAATAACTCAGCCAACAAGCTAATTGATCTAATGCCTTCGGATAGAGTTGATAATGTATTTTTTGAAAATAAGGGAAATCTCAGGTTCACGAACGCTACATCAGCGTCAGGTTTATCCCACATTGGATTTTCTAATGGTGCCTCCTATGGTGACCTTGATAATGATGGAGATATAGACCTAGTAATCAACAACCTCAATGACTATGCCCTGATCTTTGAGAATAAATCCAATAGAAAAGGGAATTTCATAAATATCTCTTTGAATGATGCGACTTCTTTCAATCCATTTGGAGTGGGGGCAAGGGTAACGCTATTTAACGATTCCATCTTAATCAAAAAAGAAGTCAATCATACTCGTGGGTTTCAATCTTCAATTTCGCACAGGCTTCATTTGGGTCTTGGGCCATTAGAAAGTGTTGATTCCATTGAAGTGGTCTGGCCAGACGGACAGTCTCAGTTAATTAAAGATGCGACTTACAATACATTTATGACGATTAGTAAAGAAGAGAACTTAGAGTCTAAATCAACTTCTTCCTACAAAACCGTATCTACATTGGATCTAGTCAATTTTACTCATAAAGAGGATGATTATCTTGATTATCAAAATGAAAAGCTATTACCTTGGGCATTGTCTAAAGAAGGTCCGGGCGTTGCTGTTGGGGATTTAAATAATGATGGAATCCATGATTTTTATGTCGGGGGTGCTCACTTTCAAGCAGGGCAGTTGTTTATTTCCAATTCGGATTCAGCCTATGATACCCCCTCTCAACCTCATCTAATAAGAGATGCCGGCTATGAAGATGTAGCCGCCGCATTCATTGACATCAACCTTGATGGATCTCCGGATCTTTTTGTAGCAAGTGGAGGAGGGAGGTTCCCGGAAGGTCATCCGTTACTTGAAGACCGGATATACCTAAACAATGGGAAGAATCAATTTATAAGGTGGGTAACCCCCCTTCCAAAAGTTAATAGTTCAACGGTATCACATTCCAGATTTAATGAAAAAGACTATTTGTTTGTTGGGGCCAGGTCTGTAAATGGAAAATATGGCGTAATCCCTGACAGCTATCTCCTGCAATGGGCGCAGGGTCGCTTTGATCCCATTCAGTTTTATAAATTAGGGTTAATAACAGATACTGATTTTGTTTTCTTTAACGGAAAGCTGGGACTCATCTCCGTGGGTGATTGGATGCCAATAAGCTTCCTTCAGCTTGAAAAAGACACACTAAAATTCACTCCCGTTCCCATATTCAAGGGTACCAATGGACTTTGGAACTCCATTACAAAGGGAGACCTTAATAATGATGGGAAAGATGATTATTTCTTCTCTAATGCCGGTTCAAATAGCAAATGGAAGCCTAATGAGCAGCATCCTTAGTGATGTATGTTGGGGATTTTGATAATAATGGAAAAACAGAATCCATCATTTTTAATGATTTTTATGAAGAGATGATCCCATTTAACTCCCGGATGGATTTAATCAAACAAGTACCTGCAATAAGTAAAAAGAATAATTCCAATTTAAAATTTAGTGAAGTAAGAGATTTGACTGATTTAATTGGCTCAAAACCTTCAGACATTTTCTATGCTTTCACAACAGAGTCAAAACTGCTGGTTTCTAAAGATGCGAGTTATCAGTGGAGAGAACTACCCGTTGAATTTCAGTTTGGTGCAATTCAGGATGCAGTCATTTGGGACAATAAAATTTTATACGTTGGAAATGATCATACGCTTTATTCAATTTTAGGAAAGTCAGATGCAAATGCTGGCGGTCTGGGGTTTATAAATGATGAAGTGGAATGGTCATCGCTGGATATTCCTTTTAATTTAGATTATAGGGAAATTGAGTTTTTAGGCGGCAGTAGGTTTCTTATCGTACCTAATGCTGAGTCATCATTTATCATTAATATCAATTAGCTTTAAAATTAAAAAGAAGAGCCATGACAAATAAATTAAAACTGTTAGTGTTCTTTATTCTTGGAACCGTAGCACTTTCTTCATGTGGGTCTGAGGATGAGACTTACAAAATAACCTTGCAGCAACCTGAACTTTTCCATCAATCCATGCAAAAGCTCACCGATGTTATTGTTCATGACATCTTCTCTCCGCCGGTAGCAAGCAGAGTATATGTTTACCCGAGTATAGCCGCATACGAAGTCATTATCCCAAAGTACAACGACCGGTATCAATCCCTAGCCGGCCAACTCAGCGAACTTAATCCGGTTCCGGCACCTGAGGACGAAGCCACCAACTTTCACCTCGCTGCTATTCATGCCTTTTTAATAACCGGTCAGGAACTGATATTTTCTGAGAATAAGATGGAAGCATATCGTGAACAGCTATATGCCAGACTTAGGGATGAAGGCTTGCCGACCTCAGTTGAGAAAGCCTCTCTTACTTACGGTGAGTTGGTCGCAAACCACATCATGGAATGGGCAGGGAAAGATAATTATCATCAGACCAGAACTTTTCCCCAATATACCATTCAGGATGAGGAGCAATATTGGAAACCGACCCCACCGGATTACATGCAGGGAATTGAGCCTCATTGGAATAAAATCAGGGCAATGGTGCTTGACTCCGCCCGTCAGTTCAAACCTCGGAAGCCTGAACGGTTCAGTCTTGATGAAGATTCAGAATTTTACAAGCAGCTAAAAGAAGTATACGAAGTCGTCAATAATCTGGATGAGGAGCAAACGAATATTGCAAAATTTTGGGATTGTAATCCGTATGTCTCCCACCACTACGGCCATGCCATGTTTGCTACCAAAAAAATTACTCCCGGAGGACACTGGATTGGGATTACTGCCATTGCTTCAAGACAAGCTAACAGTACTTTTGATGAAGCCATCGAGGCTCATACCAAAGTTTCAATCTCATTATTCGACGCTTTTATTAGCTGCTGGGATGAGAAATGGAGAACTATCGTTGTCAGGCCGGAAACATTAATAAACCAACATATGGATGAGGAGTGGACTCCGCTGCTTCAAACCCCGCCGTTTCCGGAATACACCAGTGGCCATAGTGTCATCTCAAGAGCGGCAGCCGTCACTTTGACCGATCTGTATGGAGATCGTTTTGCGTTTAATGATACCACTGAATTGGCTTATGGGTTGCCTGCTCGTGAATTTGAATCTTTTATCCAAGCCTCAGAAGAGGCGGCGGTGAGCCGATTATATGGCGGCATTCATTACATGATGGCCATTGAAAATGGCGTTAGTCAGGGGCAGGAAATAGGAGATTTTATTGTAGGCCGTCTAAAGACAAGAAACAGTAAAGAATTAGCATCTTACTAAAGGTTTATAACGTGGCTTTTAATCTCAGTGAACTCTTTTTAGTAATTCGTTAAATCTTCCTAAATTACGAATATTCAGAATAAGGCTAATCGGAACATGAACGCAAAATCAGTTATAGCTTTAATCTCAATTTTCTTTATTCAATTTGTTATGTCATGTTGTACATGCGATGAACCGGTAACATATAAAGTTGAGTATGACGGCATTACTGTGACACCGTGGAACACAGCAGGTTTCAATGCAACGAAGGTAATGGACACTGTTTACAGGAATGCTTTTGGATTGACGCTCTCAGTAAACTTTGAAAGATATAAAATATCAAGTCTCTATAACAATTTTGGACTTTCGGCTGCATTAGCATGTAGTTGTGCCGATGACGAATACAACTATATTAACCCTATTGATTATGCAGAAATTTACGTAACCAATGTATCAACAAATGAGCAACAAAATGTAACTGAATACTTCGGCGCGTATAACTATTCCAGTGAGCTAATTTCTCTTGCAGAACTCTTTTCAATTCGGGAAGAATGGCACGATGGATTTCAATTTGAACTAATAGATTTTGATGCTATTCCGTCATCCGCAGTTTTTACCGTAAATGTTTATCTCGAATCAGGCACTAAATTCTCAGAACAAACCCAACAGATCAAATTTCACGACTAAAGCCGTATAAAAAGCAATGTAGATGAACGAGGTCTTATCAGTCAAGATCTTTCTCAGGGATTAGAAAGTCCACCATGACTCCTATAGAATCATTCAGAACCAAGGATATGATTGAGACTGAATGGTAAAGGCACAACTAATCTTAACCAAAGGTAAAAATTACACTCCAGAAAAAAAATCGAAGGTAATTTTTTACTATTTTTACCCTCGTTTTAGGATCGAGTGTAAAAATTACCTTCGTTTATATGAACGATTTTGATAGAAATAAACCATATAATAGCCTGCCTCCTCTTCCTCCAAAGATCGACTTGGAAAGTGCAAAAGTATTACGCAAGACGATTAGTGCCAGTAGAGCATTAGCTCAATTAAACGGAGCAATTACAAACCTGCCAAATCCGAGATTATTTTTAGACACCATTCACTTACAAGAAGCTAAAGGCAGTTCCGAAATAGAAAATATCATTACCACTAATGACGAACTGTATCAATCTGTAGTCTCAGATAAAAAACTTGATAATCCCGCTTCAAAAGAAGTCATAAGTTATAAAAATGCGCTTTGGTACGGACTTGGACAGCTAGAGAAAAAGCCTTTCATAACCACTAATCTATGCATTGAAATAATGCAGCGAATAAAACAAAATACATCTGGAATTAGAGCAACTCCGGGAACAACACTCGCTAACATGAAAGGGAAAGTAATGTATACGCCTCCCGTAGGAGAAGAAGTTATCAGAGAAAAATTAAGCAATTTAGAGACGTTCATAAACGAGGATACCTCTCTCGACCCTTTGATAAAATTAGCTTTGTTGCATTATCAATTTGAGGCAATACATCCTTTTGCCGACGGAAATGGCAGAACAGGCAGAATACTACTTTTGTTGTATCTGAAAATTGAAAATCTTCTTGATATTCCTGCTATTTATTTCAGTGAATACATCATTAAAAACAAATCCGAATATTATCATCGGTTAAGACAGGTGACTGAAAGTGAAGATTGGGAAAGTTGGATCATGTATATCCTGGATATGGTTGAATGGACTTCTAAAAAAGGAATCATGAGATTAGAAGATATTCTAAATGCAATGAAAAAAACCTCCGAAGAGATTAAAAAACAGCTACCCAAAGCCTATTCTAAAAACCTAATAGAAATACTATACAAACTTCCATATACAAAAAGACAGCACCTGACAGATGCCGGATTAGGAACAGCTAAAACGGTGGGTAATTATTTGATGAAGTTAGAGGAAAAAGGATTTTTAAAATCCGTAAGGTTAGGAAAAGAGAAGTTATACCTTAACCATAAATTAATGTCAATACTAGAAGAATAATTACTCATACACCTATATGTTATATACAGATAAACTATACAATTTAAAATAAAGATGGCTGTAATGCTATATTTGGCACAATGTGGAGAATACGAACTTGCAAAAAATTGAAGTAAACGAATGAGCATAAACAATCCCGGACTATACGGCATAAAATACTCAAATAGAGATTTCACCAATAAAAACACTTGGGGGAAGAATCAATTTAATTCTTCCTTTCCAGCTTCACTTTCAGCCTATTTAGATAAAAAGGGATTTGAAAATATATATCTGACTTTAAGCAAGAACTTAAAAGTAGTTCATCAGAAGATATCTACTTCTGACTTTTTTGGACTTGATCCTATCTCAGACGATTTGTTTTATTCTTTTGAATCAGCATATACTCCATACGAACAGCTTTTAGTAGGACATCTTCCAAGAGTTGATTTAGTAACACAAAGAAAAAGTATTGGTCAGGCTTTGAAACCAATAGAGATAAAACTTACGGCTTTACCTGACAACACAACTTGCGAACGATCAGAAGATAACTATGGAACCGAAATTGTAATAAGACCTGACACGATAGTTTATCTCGCTTGTAGCATAGCCTTCAACTTTAGAAATAAACTAAAGGACTTACAAACTCACTTCTCCTCTGACTTTGAGAAAGTAGATGATTGGACAGAAGAGACAAATGTTTGGTCATATTTGCCGCAAATGCTTGAAACAATTGATTCAATCACGTTATCAATACTTGACAAGCAAGAACCTATTTTAATGCAGCCAATTTGGAAGACTCAAGGAAAGTCTCCTTCGCTTGCTGAGAATTGCTTAGATGTTTTTGTTTGGTCAAACTTTGCGTTTACTCGGCTTTTTATTAACGTAGCAAGAGGTGAATTGTCATCAAAAAATAAAATTACTCGTCAGATAAGAACAATCATTTGGTTGTTTAAAATGCTGTATGATTTTTCAACTAACGGACAGTTTAACCACGCAAAAATTATTGACCAGCTTTCGTATAATACAAAGAACGATAAGGCATTTGCTGTTAGCGGTATGGTTACTCATCCATATATGGATTGTGAAGAATTACGTAACCCAAGGATAACTAAAGAAGAAATCAAGAACATAATTTTAGGTGGCGGACAAAATCTTTTAAGCCCTGAAAGAAGATTTGATGCTATTATTCATAACTCACCGGAACTTTTTGAATAATGGAGAAGGATAAATTAAAGACAGTTGATTTATTCTCAGGTTGCGGTGGAATGTCGTTAGGCTTTCAAAATGCAGGCTATGAAATAGTTGCAGCTTTTGACAATTGGAAACCCGCTGTTGAAGTTTATAAAGACAACTTCGACCACCCAATTTTTGATGTTAACCTTAGAAATAAAGAAAGTAAAGAGTTAGTAAAGGAACTGAATCCAAACTTAATTATTGGTGGTCCACCTTGTCAGGATTTTTCAAGTGCAGGTAAAAGAGATGATACGCTTGGAAGAGCAGAATTAACAATTTTATATGTAGAAATTATAAGTACTGTAAAGCCTCAATATTTTGTAATGGAAAATGTTGAAAGAATTAGGAAAAGTAGAATCTTAAGAGAAGCCATCAAAATATTAAAAAGTGCAGGCTATGGGATAAGTATGGAAGTTCTTGATGCAAGTTATTGTGGTGTTCCTCAGGCAAGAAAAAGGTTCTTTATGGTTGGCAGGCTTGGTGAAACTGATGATTTTTTGTTACCATATTTCTCAAAAAATCTTTCAAAAGAACAGATGACCATTCATGATTATCTCGGCAAATCTCTTGGCATAGAACATTATTACCGACATCCAAGAAGTTATAAGAGACGTAGCGTTTTTAGTATTCACGAACCAAGTCCTACAATAAGAGGAGTTAATAGACCCATTCCGGCAGGTTATCCAAAACACTTGGGTGACACGGCTGACGTATCAGAAAACGTAAGACCATTAACGACAGTCGAAAGAAGTTATATTCAAACATTCCCAAAAGATTTCATTTTCAAAGGTTCAAAAACAAATCTTGAACAAATCATTGGCAATGCAGTACCGGTAAAACTTGGTGAATTTGTTGCTCATGCTTTAAACGAGTACATTGATGATAAAAAAGAAAATAAACTTCGGCACCATGGACAACTGAGATTGGCAATGGAACCACCTGAAATGAAATGATAAAAGTAATTATCATGCCAAACATAAATAAACTAACTGATTTACAATTATCTATATACTTATTATTATATTTGAATAACCGCCATAAGTAATAATAAAGATAGACGTAATACATGGATTTTGAACTTTGGGCACAGTTTAAATGAAGAATTTTCTTGATATAGATGAGCAAATAGAACTAAACGGTAAAGCTCTTGATTTTTACTATTCTAATTATCAAAAGACACAGAGTAAAATATCAATTCTTGTCCTAATTTATTCTATTATAACTATTTATATTGTGTAAATTATAAAGTATCTATTTGAAATATTTTCTGAGTCAAATTATGTTTTAAATTGCACTTTAAGCAGTATTTATTTGATAATATTTCTAGTATTTCTAGTGTTGCTTTTAATTTCGATTCGATATACATATTTGCTTTTGAAGCCAATAGATGTTGCTTATTTAAAATATCCAAAATATTATTACACTGAAATCAAATCTGAATATGAAAAGTGGTTGAAAACAAATGATAAAAAGACTTTAAATGCGTATGTTAAAGCTACTTACCTAAATGAAATCGAAGAAGCTGTTAAATATAACTCCTACCTTTTTGAGATTAAATCAAAGTATTATTACTTTGCTTTTAGGTCAGCATTAGTAGCGATTCCAATATATTTCCTTCTTGTGGGATTCGTGATTTTTAGGGAAGAGAAGCCTAAAGATTTTAACCTTAAAAACTATAACGAAATCATTACTAAAATTGATTCACTAAAAAATAATAAATGATAAATCAATAATTATGTCTAACAAAAAAGGAAATCCAAAACAAGATTCAAGCAAGATTAAGAAAGTTAAGATTGACCCTAATAAAGTCATCAAAACCAAGCCGAGACTGATTAAAGAAAGCTTCTCTACAATAAAAAGAGGAGATTCTTCAAGTTCAAATAATTCAGAGAATAAAAAGGAATAAAAATTATGGAAAAAATAATTGAAAGAATTACCTCTACTCCGGATATATGTCATGGAAAACCCACAATTAGAGGACTAAGATACCCTGTCCAAAATATGTTAGATTTACTTGCTTCGGGGATGACAATAGAAGAGTTGTTAGAGGATTATCCTGATTTAGAAAAAGAAGATTTTTTAGCATGTTTAGCCTACGCATCTAAGCTGGTACAAGTGAAGAGTATCCATCAATTAGTTTGAGGTGATAAAATTTATTGTTGATGCCCAGCTACCTAAGCGTATAGCTGATTTTTTAATTGATAACGGTTATGACTCAATACATACGCTAGACCTTGAGAATAAAAACAGGACTAAAGACAAAGAAATTATAGAAAATTCTATACAAGAAAATAGAATTGTAATAGCTAAAGATTATGATTTTTTAGAATCCTTCATTCTAAAAGAAGAACCTCAAAAACTGATAATTGTAAAAACAGGAAATATTTCCAATAATGAATTGATGAAACTATTCTCAACTTATTTAGATACAATTATAAAAATGATAACAGGAAGTAATTTGGTTGAAATACATAAAGATAAAATAATAGAACAATAAAAGATATAAGTAATAGGCACTCATACCTCATCCATCATCTCTCACTGCTAGACTGTTCTAAAAATTCGCAACAACAAAACCGGAAGCCCAAAAAGAACTTCCTGACAAATTTCCGATTACTAACTTTGGAGAAAGTATGATAGAAATAGTAGGTCAAAATGGAATTTGATTCTTTAAACTTTTAAGTTGAGTAGACATCAATAAAATATTGATAAAGATTCTAATTAGATTATCGGATAAAAATATTAGTTTTAATGATTTACAAAATCTGCTTTTGAATTTGAACCTCGAGGGGTGAATAAAAGGAGTGATAAAGAACGATCATTAATACAGAACATGCCAATAAATTCTACTACTTTCTTGTTAGGCCGCTACTCCCTGATAGGAAAGCAATAAAATTGTATTGGCATGACTTGCATTTATAGCGTTGCTTTCCGCCACTCTTGCCATTCTTAATGAACTCTTTAACATGACATTGGGGACAGTGAGTAATTGGTGTATAAATCATTCTTTATCGCAAAACTACTTCATTTTAGCAATGCCTAACTAACTTCTTCCCTGAAATCTATACAATAGCTACAATTTCAATTTTCACCATGAATACTGAAATTACAATGAGTTGTAAAGATTTTGATTCTTCAGCTAGTTGCAGAGTCCACACTCACGTAAGAACGATCTTTTTTCCCTTTACTGAATTTGACTATTCCGTCCACTAAAGCAAAGAGCGTGTGGTCTTTGCCCATCCCTACATTAACGCCCGGATGATGCTTAGTACCTCTTTGTCTTACGATAATATTTCCAGCGATAGCCTTCTGCCCTCCGAAAATCTTAACACCAAGTCGCTTACTTGCTGATTCTCTTCCGTTTTTAGAACTACCTACACCTTTTTTATGTGCCATGAGATTTATCCTTTTATATCCTCAATTAAAATTTTAGAAAACCGCTGTCTATGCCCTTTTTTAACACGGTAACCCTTTCTTCTTTTTTTCTTGAAGACAATCACTTTGTCTCCTTTTACATGCTCTAGCACTTCAGCGGAGACTTCTGCTCCTTTTACGATTGGTACGCCCACCTTGATTTTATCTTCATTATTAATAAGTAAAACCTTATCAAAAGCTACTTTTGCACCTTCTTTTTCGTCCATTAAAGGAGCATAAAGAAATTTATCTTTTTCGGCTTTGTATTGTTTTCCAGCAATGTTTACTATCGCATACATTTTATTGATTTTTTAAAAAAGAATCACAAAGTTAGTATTTACTACTCACTTTTCGCAAGTCATATACTTCTTTAAATAAAGCGATCAAACGAAAATTTAATTTTTTTTAATCTGCTTTTTTCGCTTATTCTCCTCGAAGTTTTCATTGCAAAAATGATATGCAATCAGCTATAAGACAACTGATTATAATCAATTCATTTCAAAACCGGCATTCTTGATCAACTCGCAGTAACCGCTTGTATTTTAGTCTGCTTTTAAACAGATTTGTGGCTACACGGTTGAGACAAAATGAATCACCCTTGAACTGCATCTTGAAAGTCATATTTACAAGAACCATAAAAAAACTATCTGCCGCAAGCCATGTTCCTTATTTATGAAGCTTTAGAAATATCAATTTGAAATGAATGAAATAACAACACTGGAAGAACCAATTTTAAAAGAAAACAAAGACAGGTTTGTGATATTCCCTATTCAGCATAGCGATATATGGGAATTTTATAAAAAAGCTGAAGCCAGTTTTTGGACAGCAGAGGAAATTGACCTAAGTCAGGACCTTAAAGACTGGAGTAATGTGATGAGTGATGATGAGAAGCACTTTATTAAGCATGTGCTTGCATTTTTCGCTGCCAGTGACGGGATCGTTAATGAAAACCTTGCAGAAAATTTTGTGGCTGAGGTTCAATACACAGAAGCGAAGTTTTTTTATGGATTTCAGATCGCCGTTGAGAACATCCATTCTGAAACCTATTCCTTACTAATTGACACTTATGTGAAAGACCCTAAAGAGAAAGATTATCTGTTTCATGCTATTGAGACGATGGACTGCGTGAAGAAGAAGGCAGACTGGGCTTTAAGATGGATTGATGAGGGGTCTTTTGCAGAAAGATTAATTGCGTTTGCCGCCGTGGAAGGCATCTTTTTCTCTGGCAGCTTCTGTAGCATTTTCTGGCTCAAGAAGAGAGGGCTAATGCCGGGGTTATCTTTTTCAAATGAATTGATATCCAGAGACGAAGGGCTTCATTGTGATTTTGCCTGTTTACTGTACAACAACCACTTAATAAATAAACTTCCCAAAGAGACAGTAGAAGCCATCATTAAAGATGCAGTTGAAATTGAGAAAGAGTTTGTAACAGATGCACTGCCAGTAAAACTCATCGGGATGAATGCAAACTTAATGTGTCAGTACATTGAGTTTGTTGCTGACAGATTGTTATCGGAGTTAGGATGTACCAAAGTTTATAATTCAATAAATCCGTTTGATTTCATGGAAATGATTTCGCTACAGGGGAAAACTAATTTCTTTGAAAAGAGAGTAGGAGAATACCAAAAAGCGGGAGTAATGGATTCCGAAAAAGATAAAACGAAATTTTCATTAGATGAAGACTTTTAATTTTTAATATTATCTAAACACATACCTCTATGTTAGTAATAAAGAGAGACGGAAGAAGAGAATCAGTAAAATTTGACAAAATTACGGCTAGAATAGAGAAGCTCTGTGACGGCCTGAACAATGACTATGTAAAGCCAGTTGAAATTGCTAAACAAGTAATTAATGGTTTGTATGATGGTGTATCTACCATTGAGTTGGATAATCTCGCTGCTGAAACCGCAGCTACAATGACAACCAAACACCCTGACTTTGCGAGGTTAGCTGCCAGAATATCAATTTCCAATCTTCATAAAATTACTGAAACATCATTCTCTAACACCATGAAGAGAATGTATGAATATATTAATCCTGAGACAGGAGAAAACGCCGCATTGCTATCAAAAGAGGTTTATGGCATCATCCGAGCAAATGCTAAAAAGCTGGACGATTCTGCCAACTACGGAAGAGACTACAACTACGATTACTTCGGATACAAGACACTAGAGCGGTCATACCTCATGAAGCTGGACGGTAAAATTGTTGAACGCCCTCAGCACATGTTGATGAGAGTATCCGTTGGTATCCATGGAAAAGATATTGACTCAGCTATTCAAACCTACAATCTGATGTCTGAGAAGTGGTTTACACATGCCACACCTACTTTATTCAATGCAGGGACTCCCAAGCCCCAGTTGTCTTCCTGCTTCTTACTCTCCATGCAAGACGATAGCATTGACGGCATCTATGAGACGTTGAAACAGTGTGCTAAAATTTCTCAATCTGCCGGAGGTATTGGACTGAGCATCCACAACGTAAGGGCAACGGGGTCTTACATCAAAGGAACAAATGGTACTTCTAATGGCATCGTCCCAATGCTCAGAAACTTTGACATGACCGCCCGCTATGTTGATCAGGGTGGAGGGAAAAGAAAAGGAAGCTTTGCGATCTACTTAGAGCCGTGGCATGCGGATATTTTTGAATTTCTGGATTTAAGAAAAAATCACGGTAAGGAAGAACTAAGAGCAAGAGACCTTTTTTATGCACTTTGGATTCCGGACCTGTTCATGGAGCGGGTAGAGCAAAATGGAGACTGGACGTTGATGTCACCGGATGAGTGCCCGGGACTATTTGAAGCATACGGAGAGGAGTTCAAGACCCTGTATGAAAAATACGAACGAGAAAAAAGAGGAAGAAGAACGGTGAAAGCACAAGATCTTTGGTTTGAAGTACTTGAAGCACAGATTGAAACAGGTACCCCTTATATGCTTTATAAGGATGCTGCAAATAAGAAATCAAATCAAAAGAACCTTGGTACGATACGGTCCAGTAACTTATGCACGGAAATCATAGAATATACCTCTGAGGACGAAATAGCCGTTTGTAATCTGGCATCCATTGCGCTCTCCAGATTTGTCATTAACGGGACATTCGACCATCGGAAATTATATGAAATCACCAAAGTTGTCACACGAAACCTAAACAAGGTCATTGATGTGAACTACTATCCTATTGAAAAGGCAAAACGTTCTAATATGAAGCACCGTCCTATCGGGATTGGTGTGCAGGGTCTGGCTGATGCTTTCTTGTTAATGAAACTTCCATTTGAGTCAGAAGAAGCTAAAAAGCTCAACAAGGATATTTTTGAGACCATCTATTTTGCTGCGATGGGAACTTCCATGGAAATTGCTCAAGAAGAAGGCCCGTATGAGACCTTTAAGGATTCACCCGTATCCAAAGGAGTCTTCCAATTTGATATGTGGGGCGTAACCCCCGATTCAGGCAGATGGGACTGGACTGAACTGAAGCAAAAAGTTAAAAAATATGGAGTTAGAAACTCATTGTTACTTGCTCCTATGCCTACTGCTTCTACCTCTCAGATTTTAGGAAATAACGAGTGTTTTGAGCCATACACTTCCAACCTCTATTTAAGAAGAGTTCTTTCAGGCGAGTTTATTGTAGCAAATAAACATTTAATGAACGAATTGATTGCATTAGGCCTTTGGGACGACCAAATGATGAATAGAATCAAAGCCGAGAATGGGTCAATCCAGAATATTGCTGAAATTCCGGAGGATATTAAAGAAAGATACAAGACTGTCTGGGAGATTTCTCAAAAAGCAATCATAGATATGTCTGCTGACAGAGGGGCGTTTATATGCCAAAGCCAGAGTTTAAATATTCACCTACAGGATGCCAACTTTGGCAAGATGACTTCCATGCATTTTTACGCATGGAAGAAGGGACTCAAGACCGGTATGTATTACCTGAGAACCAAGGCTGCAACAGATGCTATTAAATTTACAGTAGAGAAAGAGAAGCAACAGCAATCAAAACCGGAAGCTGCTACTTCTGCCGCAAGACAGCAGGGTAGATTAACGCAAGTGCAATTAGACAAGCAGGCAGCAGTTCAGTGTTCATTAGACGATCCTGATGGTTGTGAAATGTGTGGGTCTTAAACAATAAGCATGCTTCTAAATAAAGCACTCACTATTTATTGCTAAAGATTTCCTTACTCTTAACTAAAATATCTACTTTTACTTTTAATTAAAAAATCAGAAGCAAAATAAGCATTATGGCAAACCATAAATCAGCATTAAAAAGAATTAGAAGTAACGAAGCAAAAAGACTTAGGAATAGATATCAGCATAAAACTGCACGTACTTTTATCAGACGACTAAGAGCGACTACTGACAAGAAGCAGGGGGAAGAACTTTTAATACAGGTTACCTCAATGGTGGATAAACTGGCGAAGAAGAATATCATTCATAAGAATAAAGCCGGGAACCTAAAATCAAAGCTTGCAAAACATGTAGCCAGTTTATAAGCAAACTCAAAAAGATAATGACGACCCTAGGTATTTATTTACTCGGGGTTTCTTATTTTACGGGTTGTGGAAGAATCCAGACTAACCATAAAAAAGTGGGCTGAACAAGACAGACCCAGAGAAAAGCTTCTTCTCAAAGGAAAAGTTTCTTTATCCGATGCAGAACTTATTGCCATTCTGATAGGCTCGGGCAATAATGAACAGACAGCCGTGGAACTTTCACAACATATATTGAATGCTTGTGAGAACAATCTGGCAAATTTGGCCAAACTCTCAGTAAAAGATTTGGAGAAATTTAAGGGGATTGGCGAGGCTAAAGCAATAGCTATCGTAGCCGCACTTGAAATAGGCAGAAGGAGAAAGGAAACGGAACCAACTAAAAAATTTTTCATTCAATCTTCAGCAGATGCCTTTAACCTATTGCAGGGTGATCTGATGGACCTGCCTCACGAAGAATTTTGGATGATCCTCATGAAGCGAAATAATGAAGTCATCAGGAAAGAAATGATTAGTAGAGGAGGAGTTTCAGGGACAGTCGTTGATGCCAAACTAATTTTTAAAAAAGCGTTGGAGATGACTTCCTCTGCCATCATTTTAGCACACAACCATCCGAGCGGAAATTTAAAACCAAGTGAAGAAGATATCCGTTTGACTAAAAAAATTAGCCAAGCCGGTAAGGCACTTGATATTGCCGTGCTGGATCATTTGATCATAACAGATAATGACTTTTACAGCTTTTCAGAGAATGAGATGCTTTAGTAAATCATGAAAAAGATAATTTGGATAATAATTCCACTTGTAGTTCTGGTTGTTGTTACGCTTCGGTTCGGGGCTTCAAGTGAAGATTACAACGCTGATTTTGAAAAATACTGGAAAGAGAAGCATGATTTTTTCAAAAATTCCCGAGAGAGTCCGTTCGTTCAGAAGAATATAAGTTACGAGAAAGTTAAAGTTTTCCCTTTTAATCCGGACTACAGGGTCAATGCCAAGTTACATCGTTTCACGACGAGAGAGATACTCACTTTGAGCAATAGTGACGGCACACGCACCAACTATCTGAAATATGCAAATGCCAAGTTCAAAATTGGAGGAACCGAGCACTCAATCCTTATATTAAAAAGGCCGGGGTTTGGAAACCAATACCTGACCGCCTTCGGAGATGAGACCAGTGGGGAAACAACTTATGGCGGAGGGAGGTACCTAGACCTCAAGATTGGAAAATCAGATCGTATTGAGATTGATTTTAACAAAGCATACAATCCTTATTGTGCGTATTTCGATGATTTCACGTGTCCACTTCCCCCAAAGGAAAATTTATTGACCGTGGCGATAAGAGCAGGAGAGAAGTTATAGTGTTCTTTTTTTTAGAGAGCAGGAATGTATTGATTAGATATAATTTGTCAGCGACCTGATTCGTCTAGTTCAACGTATTCTAACTGAAAACAAGGGATATGTCGTTGTTCAAGTTCATGTCTGGCTTTTATAAACTCAGAACCTCCGGGCTCTCTGTGGACATGATTATACTGAAATAAAGCATAGTATCTCTTCTCCTCTTCGCTAATCTCATGCCCCTTTATTAATAAATTGGCACCATAGGGAGTAATCTGGTTAGGTATATCATTATCCGGTTTTGGCAGCCATTCAACAACTAAAATAAATCCTTCTTGGGGGAGAGTTAATTGAAGAGGTTCTAAATCAATTTCAATCCAACCTCCTTTCTGAGGGGCTATCGTTAAGTCCTCCTGCAATAAATCAGAGGGCAGTAATTCACCTTTAGCAGTAAGCGGGTAAATCCGTAATCTGATGCGGTGGGTGCCGTCCGGTTTTACGCCCATTCCGGCAAATGGTCGCTCAATCTTAATTTTTGCAGAAAGCCATGCGGGTCGGCTGTACAGTTCATTATTAACATTATTGATAACCAATCCAATCTGTTCAAAGGAATTGTAACAAATATATGAAAATGTTCCTTTGGGATTCTTAGGACTACCGATTAGCCTGGCTTTGACTTTGCGATCCCTAACAATCACTTCCCTGAGAATTTTTGCTCGCTTCTCAAGTTGAATCAACAGACTATCAGCACGCGACTCAATAGTTATTTCTTTCGTTTCATAACCTACATGCGATACGATAATTGTACACGGAAATTCTAATGGTTTAAGTTGAAAACGCCCACCAGTGTCGGAGTATGTCTGACTTGAGTTGTTTTTCAAAACAATGCTGACATCTGAAAGTGAATTTCCGTCACTATCGCTTACTAATCCGCTAATTTGATAATTCTGAGAGTAGGAGAAGTAAATAAAAATTAATAAACTATATTGTAAAATATGTTTTATTAATGCACACATATTCAAGGTTTCTAAAAGTTAGGATAATATGCAAGAGGAAATTCCCCTTGCATATTGTTTTACAGATATGTATTGCTATTGATCATTAGCATCCACAACAATCACCAACTCTAAAGCCTAAAAACCTTCGCTCCCATCGGTTCTTTTTTTCATTCTTATGGCACCCAAAAAACCATCCGGCATCTTTCTGATTATTGATTTGATCCATACAATCAAACTTAGATTGTTCAGACAGTTTACTTTCCAATGAAACCCCTCCAGCCATAAGCAACGTTAATCCCAATGCTACGATTACATTTTTACGCTTACTTTTTGTTGTAATAAAAAACATAATTATCAAATTTAAAATGTTCACCTCATCACGAGGTTTGGGAACTATTCCCGTCAGCATTCATTAATGACCGCACCTGTTTACTCATTCCGGTTCTTACTTCTTTATAAGAATGACATTGACCCGCTTGGGGGGTTCTTTCATTTTGGAACCTTTATTTTCCACAAAATGCTTCTGTTAATGTTTGCTAATATAATCAAATATAACATGTTGTAAAAGTAATAAGTCGAAATAGAAATAACGGCATTGCTGATCTAGCATAGATTAGTGATTAAATCTTCATTAGTTTGTTCAGCATTGTTCAAATAGATAACTAAAAAACCTTTTGCATCTTTAAAATGATTGTTTTATGTTTGTGCATCAATACTAAAATTATGAACCGGATATCAGACCATAAAACCCTAAAATCGTTGTTTAACGCAGCGGGAGTGCATAAATCTGCCCCCCCCCCGTTCACCTCCCCCACCACGCCCATCCGCAGACCGTCGAGCCGCGAGCGCATGTCGCGCACCGCGGAGA
>JAPPDO010000181.1 GCA_028821635.1 Ekhidna sp. | reverse complement strand
GACGACCGGGAAAGCCTGTAGATTTCGAGCATGTTCACCTCCCAGACGATGGTAAGGAGTTTCTGAAGCCGCCTTTGGAGATGTTGCTTCAAGAACTGAAGGAAGCGTCCGTGCCTCAACAGAAGGAGGCTTTAGCTCACTTTCGGATGGGAGAAGAGAGATTCAAGAACTGGCAATATCGGGATGCTGTTGAGTCCTATCAGGCCTCCTATGAGGTATTCGGGAGCTTGTCGGCACTTCTGGCCCGGGGGGTAGCTTTGATGATGGTATCGGAATTGAAGGATGCGGCTGAAGTATTCGAGGAGGGGAGGAACCTGTCACGGGCCAGAAAGGATGCTCGGTTAGAGGCGGCCTTCGGGATCAATTTGGGACAGGTATGCAACGATCTTGGCGAGCCAGACCGGTCCCAGAAAGCCCTGAAAGGAGCACGGGATCTCTGTAGGGAGAGTGAGGATGCTGTGCTGGAAGCAATGGCACTCCGGCATCTGGGAATGATATTCTTAGCGCAGGCTTTATATGACGAAGCCCTGGCGTGTTGTGAAGAAGCAATTCAGATTTCTGAGGAGATAAAAGATAAAATAAGCGTCGGCCATATCTTGTGTAATAAGGCTGTTATCCTTGTTTCTAAGGGAAATCTTAATGACGCCGAGAAGGTTTTTCAACAAGGACTTATGTTGGGGCAGGAGTTGGAAGCTCCATATATACAGGGACGCATCTATACAAATTTGGCAAGTCTTCATCTGATTCGTGGAAGGGTTCAGGAGACCACTTCTGCTTTGGAAAGAGCACTCGATGTTCATCGCAGCATAGACTATCGCCAAGGTGAAGCCAGAAATCTTGGAGTACTTGCAGTAATTCAGATAGCTGAAGGTAATCCCGATATGGGACACCGTATATTTAAAAGTGCTGTTGAGATAGATCGCCAGCTCGAGTACCGGCGAGGAGAAATAAGAGAACTATTCACGATGGCAAGGGCGCAACTTCGAGATGGTCCAGATGACAAGACACTACAGCTATTTCAAGCTGTTTCTGATCTCGCCAAAAAGACAAATCATCGACACCTTCAGGTTGAGACTTCCGTGATATTGGCCTCATTGATGCCTGACATTTCGACGGAAAAGCGGATTTCTATATTGAAAGATAATATGGAGCTAAGTCGGTCCATAAATAGCCCGGTGTTACAGATACGAATCTCTAACGCTCTTGGTGGTCTCTATACAGTTTTAGGGCTGTTCGACAAAGCGATAGATTGTTTTCAGAAAGCTGTTAATGACAGTCGAAAGATCGGTAACTTGATTGAGGAAGCCAAGTCCCTTGTGAGTCTTTCCCATATCCATGATCAGATGGGAAAAACAGAACTCGCAGCAGAGAACATGAGCATCGCTCAAGCATTGTTTCAAAGTCAGACGATCCATTTTGCCATAATGAAGTAGATATTGAAATGATTTTTTTGAATGTGCTGTAGCACTACCACAGAGATGTTTTCTATTTTACTTACGAAAGGGGGGATAATCTATGGATCTGAAAAAAGTAGCTATAATCAAATCGGCTCGCGGCAATTATGATGCCGGGACGACCTATGCCTATCATTCCGAGTGGGCGCAATGTATTACTGGTGTAGTAGGAGGTGCGCTGGGCGGTGGCGGCGCAGTAGGTGTTGCCGTTAGACTCGGTGGTGTTGCATTAGGACCTTGGGGTTGGGTAGCAGTGGGGGCAGTTGTTGCTGGAGGAGCCCTAACCGGCTACGCAGCATCATGCTAAAAACTTTTGTCAAAAGATGCATAGTATAACAATTGCATCTTAAATCTTTTTTTTGTACGTTTTTCTCATAGGTAGTGCTACAGCAAGTTATCTCCACAGATGAGGCGTTTTTGGAAGTATGCAGTTGGCAGGGTACAGGCTGCGAAGTTCGCCTTGATAGTTTGGGTCTTTTGAGGACAGCACAGCTAATTTAGAATGGTCAATTAATGAATAAAATTGTACCTTTACTTGAGCTTCATTTAACCATTGGAAAACGCATTGGTATCCAGGGACCAGCCCGTTTTTTAATCTTGGGTTTTTATTTTTTATTTTCCTTTCTTCCACTTTTACAAGCGTTTACTCATGATACTAATTATGGACAGGGTTTCACTATTCTCGTTTATTCTATTTTTACTTTTTTTATTATAGGTATGATGAGAGGGGGTGAGCAGAAATACAACATCCAGTTACATCAGATCAAGATATATCCTTTGCCAGACCGATTGATTTTTCGTCTTCTTTGGATTATCAACTTGTTGGACTACAGCCTCTTAATGTTTCTTGTGCCAGCTATAGGGGTGTTCTGGATGTTATATCCTGACTTTTACCTGATCCTGCTTTGTCTGGCCTGCCTGAGTTTGAGCTATGCCCTGGTGACCTTACTCGTTTCAGAGCTTAAACTTCTGATTTCGCTTTACCCTCCGGCAGGTTATGTTTTGAGTTTATTTATAATAGCATTATGGATGGCTTTACAAATAGGGGGGGGTGCTAATGATCCTACTTTCATCCACGAATTTGTGTCGAATTGGAGAATTCAAACATTTGTTCTTTTTATTTTTTTGGTCATTATAGTTTCTCTTTATAAGATAGGCATCCTTATGGTCTCGAAAATGTACAAAATATCCCAATGACCCATTTTAGATTACAGCGTATAATCCTGGTATGTTTAAGTGATTTGCGTCTGAGGTTACGTCTGCCAAATATGCCAGGTGGTGTTCCTGGTTGGTTAATTTTTACAGGTTTTATAGGGGCAGGATATTACTTTCTATTACCATTTCTTCAATTATCCTTTATGGCTCCTTTTTTAATTTCTTTTTTTTTGTTAG
>JAPPDO010000005.1 GCA_028821635.1 Ekhidna sp. | reverse complement strand
CCTAATTGGGGAACCGTAAAATTGTATTGGCATGACTTGCATTTATAACGTTGTCTTCCCCCACTCTTGCCATTCTTAATGAAGTCTTTAACATGACATTGGGGACAGTGAGTAATTGGTGTGTGCATCATTCTTTATCGCAAAACTACTTCATTTTAGCAATGCCTTAACTTTTTTTTCTTATTGAGCGGGAAGTTGTTGATTTACACTTCTCTAAGTGTGGTTTGTAATCCGGTTACCGGAGGCTACACCTTAATATATCTTTCAAGAACAGGCATATTGTTTTCAGTTCTTTCTCATCGCTCCACGGGGGGAGATAAAAAGAAATGAAAAACTACTTGCTCATCACTAGAAGCTATGTTTAAAGCGTAGCCTTCCGGATCGCTTCTCCAGACCAGTTATAAATTAAACTTGGATCAGGTATTGCCTCTTCCATAATACCCTACTCCGGATGGGTCTATGACTCGTTTACTCATCAATTAAAATCCACTCCGCATGTTTGAAGGGCTCCCACGGGACAGATGCCAAATCCACCTTCGGGTCGATAAATGATCTTCTTGGGTGACCATTTAGTGAGATTTTTGCCTCTGCATAAACACCTACATCCTTTCCCTCTTTTGCGTTTATTTTTTTTAAGTATTGCGCAAATTGCCAGATCATATCCGGATGCCCTTTCAGCGAAGAGATTTGGTTGGGTATCAGGTGATCTTTAAGCACAACCCGTTCTCTTAATCCTGTCTCTTTATCTTCTATACTAAATTTTAGCGAGCCGTACTTTGTCCTTAGCATCATTCTCCATGCCAGTCGATGCCCTTCGTCTGTCCAGCTTACCTGACCTCTAAAAAGATGATGCCTCAGTGGGAGGATCAGGTGTATTGAGAAATAAAGGATTAAGATAAAAGTCCAACTCGAGGAGAGTTTTCTTTGAATTGGACGGACGCTGGTTTTTTTCTTGAAGAATATATTCCTGATCGTCTCAGGAGGATAGAAAAAGACGGTCAGCAGGATCATGAGATAAGGAAATATTCCTATAAGGAAGACTGCGGAGTTGAAGAGATTAAAAACAACGGAGAGAATGAAGCCTGCTTTTCGTGTTCTTCGGAACAATAAGAGTAATGTAATACTCCCATCGTAGAGAATCCCGCCCCATGCGATGACATAAGGCATCCAATCGGTGCCCAAAAGAGGCCCTATGAGCCAGAAGTCAGATTTAGCAGTAAACCAAAGATCAAGCGGTTTGCCGGCGATCCAGTCGACGTTCATTTTATGAATACTTGCAAAGCAATAAACAATGAGTATTTGAATAATGAAAAACCAATGACATACTCGTTGGCAGGTCTCGGAGGGAACGGTAAACCTCCAATGGACATCCAATGATTTGGCTTTGTGGGCGGGCATTAAGAACATGGCAGTGCCCAGCAGTACGAGGAGGTAGTAGTGATTATTGTAATGTGATTTTTGCATGACATAAACAACTGCCCACATGGCGGTAAAGGCAAAGGTTGAAGCCCGATAGAAAAGGCCCAGCGAGATCATTATTCCCAACAATCCCATGATTAGGAAATAGTAAATCATCCCATTGCCGTCAAGTGGTTGCAGCCATTCCAAACCGATGACGGTAAAGGTGATCTTTGGCGTGATGAAGGTTTCATGCACCCATCCGGTAAAAACGGCTCCGATACATTCACAAGCAAGCAATATTCCAAAGACGATTCGGAATAGTATCAGCGGGCTATTGTCTACATCCGTTCCAAGAAATGCTCTTGCCTTGTTTAACATTTTGCCAAAAATAGAATATCAAAGATGATGAATTCGGGCGAAAAAAGGGAATCCTGAAGTGCTTTATACCCCATCGTGGGTGATGGCTTAAACCACAAAAAGCTAAAATTTCTCAACATTAATTTTTTGAGCGACACCCTTTGGCGTTTTCGGACGGTTCCTTTGCCTGAAAAGAAGATAATGATACCCAGTAAATTACCGAAAGCAGACAGCGTGTTCAATGAACTGACAGCAATGGCAACAGCGATAACAGATGTCTTCACTGGCAGAGTGCACCACGTAAATATCAATGAGTTATCTCTCTACCGTGCTCATTTCAACTACATTCCAAATACCATTGAAGAAGTAGGGATAGATTGTAAGAAAGCTCATAGCTGGTTTTTAGGAGCATTTGAGAAAGAAATCAAAAACTGCTACTTCACCAAAACATGCTTTAATTGGAGTAAAACAGCCCAATATAACGGTATATTTTACTTTATTGATGATGATTTGCTCGTTCGTTTTAACATTCAAGAATCTGAGGTCACGTTCTTATTCAAGAAAACCGATATAGAGAAAGTCGAAGATTTAGCAAAGCGTATTCGAAGATTCAAAATACGAGAAAGACTAAGTAGGAAAACTGAGCTAAAAATACTGATACAGGACAGGGAAGGTATTAAAGTCGAAAGTTATGAAATATCCGGACAGAAAGTAAGTATTCCGGACAACTACAATAATGACTTTAAAGACGTACATGAAATCATTCTAAAGCGGCTAAGGCAGAAGAATGACAAGGGTATCGTTTTATTGCATGGCAAGCCCGGCACAGGCAAGACCTCTTACATCAGGCATTTAATCGCATCCGTCAAAAAAGATTTTATCTTCCTTCCCCCAAACATGGCGGGCCACATTACAAATCCGGACCTAATACCCTTACTTTTAAATAATCCCAACAGCATATTCGTGATAGAAGATGCCGAAAACATCGTAATTGATAGAAACAAAGAGGGATATTCGTCGGTATCTGCTATACTCAATGTTTCGGACGGCTTGCTGTCGGACTGCCTGAATATTCAAATAATATGCTCTTTTAACA
>JAPPDO010000076.1 GCA_028821635.1 Ekhidna sp. | reverse complement strand
TTCCATAGTAATCAACTGGCGATGGATACTACTGCGGCGTTAAACTTTACGGATATATGCGCTGAGAACGTTATCGCTCATTGCACAATCTCTACTCCTTTCCAAAAAGCAACGTGCCCTTCAATATTTTTGGCGAGTTCGCTGGCTTGAGGGTAATACCATGCTGCGTCTTTATTCTCGCGTCCATCAACCTCAAGAGAATAATAGCTTGCTTCACCTTTCCAAGGACAGCTTGTGCGGGTTGCTGTTTCTTTGAAAAATTCTTTTTTGATAGAGGATGGCGGGAAGTAATGATTCCCTTCTACAACTACCGTGTCATTACTCTCCGCAATAACTTGATTATTCCAAATAGCTTTCATTAACTCCTACTTTAGGTGTAAAACTTATTAATCTCTATATTGTTAAGTACTTTTTTAACAAATTTCATTCAATCTAAATTCTCACGCTTTAAACTGATGATCAAAACTTTGTTTATGAATCTTACTGAGGTTTATTATTTGTTGATAATCAGCAGGTTATAATAAAATATTGTAATCTAAATTATCTTGAACCAAAGTTTATGTTTAAACTTAGATAATAATTTCTTTTCGGTTGGACGAAGAATCCACGCTCCAGCGTCCCGTCAAAGTCATTATCAACGGGCAGTCCAAAGGTCTCATATTCATTGTTAAAGACGTTGTTTACAAAAGCTGTCAGACCAATAGTTTGGGAAAATTTAAACGCTAGCGAAGCGTCTATGATAAATGAAGAAGGAACCGTAAAATCTGAATTATTGGGCAGCTTCATAAATTGTTTGCCGAGATACCTTCCTGAAAAGGTGACGTTGAATTTTTCATTTGGTTTGATGTTAAGTTGCATATTAATGATCCAATCAGGACTTAATATTTGCTCGCTGTCATTCACTATATTCCTATTAATGACAAGGTCTTTAATGCTCGTATTCAAGTAAGCAAGATTCCCACTAACTTTGAATAGTTTGGAGGGAAGGTAGGTCCACATTAACTCAAGTCCGGATCGGGTGCTTTTAGGGATGTTTCTTCGCTGGCCAACTCCAAATTCAAGTGTGGCACCGTCCGGTGCGATTTCATTTTCAAAGTTCATCAGATAAAAATTCCCGTCTAGTATCAGCTTTTGTGTAAGATAACGAGCACCCAGCTCAAAATCATTTACAAATTCCTCTTCGGAGGAGTTGCCACCTCGCACTGTGGCATAGTTGGTTGAATCTAACCTGAACCCACCAAAAAGATCAATTTTGGCAGGCTCTCTTCCGCTTCTTCCAAAAGAGGAGTAGACGGCAAAGTCACTACTAACGTCATAAGTGGCACCAATGCGGGGATTCAGAAAAGTCCAGTCAAATTTAATGTCACCTTCCGGGGCAATGTTTACGGCTGTATAATCCGGGCTGATGGTTAATTGAGCAGATCTCAACTGTACATCTCCATAGATAGTGAGCTTTCCTAGCTGATAGTTAGTTTTTACGAAGCCGCTCACTTCCTCTTTTTGAGATGCTTCATTGTAAAAGGGATTCGCTAAGTCATCCGGACGACTTTCTTCATTTTTACGCTGAAATGTATAAAAGTGTAAACCGGCGTTCATTGAAAAGTGCTGTTTTGAATAGTCAGCATTGATGATCACGCCGGGATGATCGTTTTTAAGTGGAAAGTTGGTTCCGAAAGTAATAAAATCACCGCCGGCCCCGCCATAATATCCGGTTATTCCTAAAATCAAGTCGTCCGATAGCATACGATTATACTGAACCTGAGCAAGAAACTGCCTAAAGTCATCCACGTCGTTGCTGTTGAGGTTATTAAAGGTGCGATCATTTTCAAGAATGGACTCTTCAATGGCCAAATATCCTAAACCATTCTCCGCTCTTGAGGTAAAAAAGGTGAATTTGAGCACGTCCTTATTTCCATAGTATCCACCGGTCATGAAATAAGAAGTGGCATCAGTGCTTGTATTGTCTCGATACCCTTTGGTGGTGAGTTTACTGAAACTGCTCATAAACCCCCATCCTTTCTTATTGATCCCCGTAAAATGTTGAAAATTGCCACGAAGTGTCTCAAAAGTCCCACCACCCAACTGCACTTTCGTGAATGATTCTCTATTTCTTAGATTCAATGATTCAAAATTGACCGACCCACCGTAGCTACTCACACCATTTGAAGAGGTGCCTACTCCTCTTTGCACCTGTATACTTTCAAAATTGGAAGATACGTCTGTAAAATTTGAAAAGAACACTCCCTGATCAATCATATCGTTTAACGGTACCCCGTTTAAGGTAAAATTGATCCGTTCCTGATTGATCCCCCGTAAGCGCATTTGACCATAGTTTGCTAGTGCCGTCCCTGATTCGGAGTAAGAAAAGAGCCCCGGAGTTGATTTTTCTAAAAGAAAAATAGGATGCTGCCCCACATAAACCGCATCTATTTCTTTTTTAGTGAGGTTAGTTCTGGGAATAGGTGCATCTTCATCTGCGCGCACGGCAGTAACCGCTACCTCTTCCAATCGTATCGTTTTCAAAGAATCTTGTCCAAATAAAAGATTACAAAAAAGCATGATTGCTGCCAAACTTAAAATTTTCATTACTTAAAATTGTCTAAAAGTTAAAAAATTATTGAAGGGTGAGGTTCAACTAATCAATAACGCTTTATTGCGTGATTAGTCATTTGCCCGCTCCCTACGCCGGCATTATCCGGATCAGGTCAATGGGTATGATCTCAGCCGCTTTTGGCACCCCTTAATGAGCACAAATATAAAGAAGAAATCTTTTAAACTTTTTCCCCCTACTCCCTGACAAACTTCAACAAACGCCCATCCGGCAGTTGCACCAAATACAGGCCGCCCCGCAGGGAGGTGATG
>JAPPDO010000141.1 GCA_028821635.1 Ekhidna sp. | reverse complement strand
TGAGAGAGTAGTAGGAAGGAAAGTTAAAAAGATTTTTGCAGCATCACCTTTTATTAAAAATCTACTGTGTTTTAAAAAAAAAAAAAAAAAGACATAAAATTATTCTTTATTGATTTAACCATGCGGTTATAACTCACTAGGTTGGTAAAAGAGTGCAAAATAGTATCTCACATAGTCTTTGTAAAAGGTCTTGAATTTTCTACATACTGAAAAAATAAAATAAAACCTGATTAGTCATAATCTCCGATAAGTGCCATTTGGATGGTCGGATTTGTTTCTTAGGGCTTAGTGGTTTTTTTGATAGACGGGTAAGAAATCTTTACTGGAATCCTCAATAGCACAGAGGATTTCGATCATTTTATCTTTGATAACATGGGCGATTTCTAGTTAATAGATCGAATTTAGGTTAAATTAAATTGAACATATCTATGTTTGACACACCCACGCCGGATCAACTTATTTCAGAACAAGGTACTGATATTGTCATTTAATATTTTAGTGGCTGCTATCTTACCGCTTAGTCAGCCAGCACATTCGTAAGGAATGTAGACTTCGTGATTAACCACATGAGCATAAAAACGACTGCCCATTTTAGGTAGATATAATAAAAGTCTGTGGTGTCTTTGTAGCGTGTCTCTTTTACTTCTGCCTTCTCCAGTTGGTCGATTTCCTTAAATACTGCCACCAAAGCATCTTTATCGGATACCCTGTAAAATTTTCCATTTCCAATCTTCGCAATTTCTCTCAAGGTCGTTTCGTCAAACTGATTTTCTACCATTCTCGGACGGCCAAAGAAGTCCGTTCCAAAAGGCACCTTACCGTCTCTCCCGATTGCGATTACATACATTTTGATGTTGTAGGCATCAGCCAGATTTGCTGCGGTAATTGGATCTACATTTCCGGCAGTGTTGTCTCCGTCGCTTAAAAGAATCATTACCTTCGATTCCGATACCGCCTCTCTTAAAAAGTTAATGCCGGAGGCGATCGCATTACCAATGGCAGTGCCTCTGTTTTCAATCTTCTCAAAGTCCACATCGTTGATCATCTCGTGAAGGAGTCCGTAGTCGGTAGTCAAAGGGCAAGAGGGAAGTGCGTCTCCTGAGAAGATAACCAACCCGATACGATCCTGAAATCGACCGTCTACAAAGTTATTTGCTGCGGATTTAGCGGCCTCCAGTCGATTCGGACGAAAGTCCTCTATTCTCATTGACTCTGAAATATCTATGTTTAATACAATATCAATGCCTTCACTCCACTCCTCAATTTGCTCATTGGTCGTTTGAGGACGAGCGAGACTAATAATAATGAGTGCTAAACTTAGGACAAAGAATATGGGGGGGATAAATCTTAGGTAAGTGATCGGGCTGCTTCTGAGATCAGCTTTAGTTAGAGCGATCGGTAACTTTTGCTTAAGTTGAACACTGATCAGCCATCTTAAAAGAAGGAGTAAGGGGATTAATGCTAACGCATAAAACCATTCAACTTGCTGCCAGTCGAAACGTTGGAAATTCTCCGGATGGAACCATTCCAATGAAACCCAACTCGTTGATTTATTTTCCATATCTGATCTCATTAATACGTTTCTGGTACCTTTCACGGGCGAAGTTTTCTATCAACTGAAATTCCCGGTAAAGGGTCTCGTTTGCCTGACCTCCGTAGACTGCCCGATCTATCAATTTCAGAGGGCTTCCCAATTCATCGGTAGACTTTAATGTCATAATCTCCTTCGTCGTGAGGGTGGTAAACGCCACTTTATCCAGTTTTTGCTGATACCTTTTCCAAAGAGAGAGTGCCTTCTCCGCCAGTTCAGATGACGGTTCTTTCTTCAGCAAACTGACATAAGTATCCAACTCCTCAGAGAATGTTCGGTAATCTTTCGCTAATCTCCTGATCCTGAAGTATCTGATAATCCGACTTCCAAAGATTAAAAGGAGAATAATTATCAAAAGTGCCAGCCCCCCGCAGATGTAGTACAATAAGGGATAATTAAACTGTCGACTCACCGCTTGGTAGTCGATATTAGTTTTTAGTGTTGTAGTGTCTGTAACTACCGGTGCCAACTCAGTGAGATAGATCGAATCAATCGGGATGCTGAACTGTATAGAGTCAGTGTCATTAAGTACAAAAGCATTTAACTGAAGATACTGAACCGGATCAATTTCAAAAGACTGCAAAGTATAAATGGTGCTGTCGTAGACTTGTTCCCCTATTAACTGAGAAGGAAAGTACTGCTTGCCCACCCACTCAAATGGACTGAAATTAGCATTACTGTCGGGGAAGATCATTTCCATTGCCAGCGGATACTCCGCTGCTACCCAATAGTTAATCTTTTGTCCGATAACCAAGCTGTCTTCTGTAAACCCGCCTCGAGTGCTGACTTCCTGAGTGAAAGCCGGTAGCGAGATCAAGGCCATCATGATCATTAAAAAATAGCTATCGGGTCCTTTGGGCATTCCCTCTGTTTCTGTGTCTAAATAATTTTATGAGCTTTGGAACGTACTCCTCCTCCGTACCAATAGAAACGTAATTCACATCGTTTCGCTTACAAAAATCTGCCAGTGATTCTTTTTTACTTCCGTAGGTTTTCTCAAATGTCTTTTTGAAATCCTGCGAAGAGGTATTCATCCATATCGTCTTTCCGGATTCTTTTTCTAACAAGGGTACAATGCCCAGTTGTGGAATAACGGACTCACTTTTATCCGAAACGTGCATAACGATCAGGTCGTGTTTCCTGGCAAGACCTCTCAGAGAGTGCGTAAAGTTCTCATCAAGAAAATCAGAAATTATGAAGATAATGGACTTTCTGTTTAGAAGATTTAATGTATATTTAATTGCCCCGTCAAGGTGGGTCTTTTTGGATTTAGGTTTAAATGAAAAAATTTTATTAATGATTTCA
>JAPPDO010000359.1 GCA_028821635.1 Ekhidna sp. | reverse complement strand
AGAATCCCAAAATGAACAAAAATGCCTGCTCAATGAGAAAAAATAACCACTTGGAGGAGGAAAATGACCGCTCAATAATCAATCAGACTTGGTTTGGAGCTAAAATCGGCACGAAACCTATCTTTGCGGCCTATGAGCAACTCAGCAGAGGGGAGTTCCCTCAAAAATATCATTTCTCATTGCAAGGAGTACGGTTTTATCTACCCGTCGAGCGAGATTTACGATGGACTTGGTGCTATTTACGACTACGGCCCTAACGGTTCTGAGCTTAAAAACAACATAAAAGCGTATTGGTGGCAGGCTATGGTAAGGGTGCATGACAACATCGTCGGCATTGATACAGCTATTTTTATGCACCCTACAACTTGGAAAGCCTCCGGACATGGTGAGGCTTTCAATGACCCGCTTATTGATAATAAGGACTCAAAAAAAAGGTATCGAGCGGATGTTCTCATTGAAGAATACACTGCTGGCATTCAGAAAAAGATAGATAAAGAAGTAGCTAAAGCTGCCAAGAAATTTGGAAATTCCTTTGATAAGGAACAATTCGTTACCACGAATCCCAGAGTGGCTGGGTACATGAAGAAAATGAAAGAAATAGAAGATCGTCTGGGAGATGCTTTAGGTTCAGGGGACCTATCGGCCGTGAAGACGTTGATTGAGGAGTTAGCGATCGCAGACCCTGTCTCCGGCTCTAAAAACTGGACTGATGTCCGCCAGTTCAACCTCATGTTTTCAACAGAATTAGGTTCATTAGCTGAAGGGGCAGAGAAAATTTATCTGCGTCCAGAAACGGCTCAGGGGATTTTTGTGAATTATCTTAACGTTCAAAAAACCTCACGAATGAGACCTCCTTTTGGGATTGCCCAAATTGGAAAGGCTTTCAGAAATGAAATCATAGCACGGCAATTTATCTTTAGGATGCGGGAGTTTGAACAAATGGAAATGCAGTTCTTCGTGAGGCCGGGCAGTGAGAGGGAGTGGTATCAACGATGGAAAGAGAAAAGAATCAACTGGCACCAATCTTTAGGGCTGGGGGCGGAGCATTATTGCTTTCATGATCATATCAACCCTGCTCACTATGCTAATGCTGCGTGTGACATTGAATTCAATTTTCCGATGGGCTTCAAAGAGCTGGAAGGCATCCATTCAAGAACAGACTTTGACTTAAAAGCGCATGAAAAATACTCGGGCAAAAAACTTCAGTTTTTCGATCAGGCTTCCGGTGAAAGCTACGTACCCTATGTGATAGAGACCTCATTGGGTCTGGACAGAATGTTTCTGGCCGTCATATCGGCTGCTTACACTGAGGAGAAACTGGACAACGGCAGCGAACGAACCGTTTTAAAAATCCCCCCGCCCCTTGCTTCATACAAAGCAGCCATTCTGCCATTGGTCAATAAAGACGGGCTTCCTGAAAAAGCGGAGCACATCCTTAATGAAATTCGTTTTGATTTCAGCGTTCAGTATGATGCCAAGGATGCGATTGGAAGGCGCTACCGAAGGCAGGATGCGATAGGAACTCCCTATTGCATCACCGTAGACCACCAAACACTTGATGATAATACCGTAACGCTAAGGGAGCGGGACTCGATGGAACAAGAGCGAATACCCGCTGAACAACTGGCGAGCACACTTCATGAAAAAGTAGATATGAAATATTTACTTAAATCGTTATGATTTAATTTAATGAAGAAAAGATTTTCGGCGAAAAGAATTATTGTACTTATTGTTGTTGTGTTGCTTGTGGTATTTATCTGTCAGATTTATACGATCAAGTTCAGAGCTACAGATGAGGAGTATGTGGAGCGAATTGCAAATGATACGACAGGTGTTGTGATCAACTACCTGCGGTATGAGGGTAAGAGAATCCGTAGTATTCTGGTAGATCGGAGTAAGGAAGATTTGATGATTTTACTTCATGGCTCACCCAGTTCCAGCATTCAATGGATTCCCCTTGTCAATGACACGATTCTTAGCTCTAAGGTAGATTTTTTAATGATTGATCGCCCCGGATACGGCTATTCCAGCTTTGGAAACCCTATCTTGTCCGTAAGAAAACAGGCAGAAATCGCTCATGCTATTGTCAAAGAATTTAAAGACCAATATGCTAATATTTTTCTTTTTGGCACCTCTTACGGAGGCACTGTTGCATCCAGAGTACTGATGGATTATCCTGATTTGATTGACGGTGCAGTCCTGATGTCAAGCTCTATGGCTCCCGGAGAAGAATATATTTATGATATTTCTTATGCAATCAAAGAAGTCCCTTGGTTGTTCCCACCCTTGATCGTGGTGGCAAATCATGAGAAGATGGGGCACTATGCTCAGTTAAAAGAAATGGAACCCCTCTGGCATAAAATCAAAACCAAATTACTCTTTATCCATAGCAAGACTGATGATTTGATTTATCCCTCAAATATTCAATATGTATTGGAACGCCTCAATACCAATGTAAATTGGGACACAGTATGGGTAGAAAATGGTGATCACGGTCTTTATTGGTCGGACAGAGAGTTAGTAAAAAAGCATCTCAACAAATTCGTTGATTCTTTCAGAAATCTTCTTCTTGAGTACTAATCCACTTATCTTATTAAGCCCTAACTACACAAGAAAATGAATTGAAAAAGGCATCATTAAGGTACAGTGCATTCACAATAAAAAGTAATGCACACAAAAAATGCTTAAACTTTCCCCTTCTTACTCCCTCACAAACTTCAACAAACGCCCGTCCGGCAGTTGTACAAGGTACAGGCCACTTTGCAAGGAGGTGATGTCTAACCTTATGTTTGTGAAGCCTTCTAATAGCGGCTTTCCGTTTAGGCTCAAAATCTTGAATATCCCTCCGACGGGAGACCGCACCTCCAAGTAGCGGCCCGAAGGGTTGGGAAAGATGA
>JAPPDO010000112.1:2384-2901 GCA_028821635.1 Ekhidna sp. | reverse complement strand
CTGTAGATACAAAAGGATATACTCTACAACCTGTAAATGTACCCAGGCGAAAACTGTTACTTAATTCATCATCTCTAAATTTAATATCAGAGGTGTTAATTGAGACATAAAAGTCTGCATATCCCCAAAAATGTGTTGCCCCCATATTGATGGCAGGTGACAAGAAGCCATTTCTGTTAAATGACTGAATATCTTCGTTCGTATCAAGAAACCTTCCAATACTTAATCTTGGTACTATGTAGTTACTTACCCCAAAATATGTTTTTGCAAATTTGTGTCGCTTCTCCCAATTCTGAGCATGTACATATATTGTGCAAATAAGAATAATTATAGCTGATAAGTACCTTTTCATGTAACTCTTGTTTCAAAGATAGTAAAGTCCGGGTGCACGTATTTCGATTGTCTTTGCGTGAATTATTGCTCTCATCCAAGATATAATGTAAATACATAGATAATTGTTAATCAATTAGTTTATTTATATTTAGCGTAATAATCATTTTAAAGAGCGAATGTTATG
>JAPPDO010000112.1:0-2374 GCA_028821635.1 Ekhidna sp. | reverse complement strand
AGATGAGTAAAGTGAATTTTAAAAAGTGAAAGTCCAAATTTTAATTTTTACGAGTCTGTTTGCCTGACAAGCGAGATTGAACGTATGTCTGAGCCTACACGTACCTTCACAAATCAGGCACTCGTCACTCTTTCACGTACTCTTTGTGCGTTTTTTATCTCCGTCGTAGTGAACCATAATTGGGATATGCAAAATCAGATAAGTGCAAGACCAGATGAGAGTACTCAAGTATGTATCACACTCATTAAAATTACACTATTCCAAGAATTATCTGGTTATCAATCCTCCTCCTCTGTAGGCTCTCACTCTATACTCCGCTGATTCGTACAATCCATCAACATAAAAGATGCTATGCGTCAAAGAGACGGTGCCTCCATCATTCCTCAAATACCCACTCAAACCTATCCTTCATGTCTTTTATGACAATTCCCTCGGCTTTTAGTTCTGCCCGAAGTTTATTCACCCGTTCAAAGTCACGGTTATATTTGGCATCTTTATATTCCCCAAGAATGGTTTCAACTAGGCTTTGATAATTGACATTTCTCTCTACTTTCAAACCCAGCACATCTTTTGAAAATCTAAGGAATGTATCCTTCATTTTATTGAATGTATTTTGATCAATCTCTGCAAACTTCAACTGGCCATTGTGTAATGAGTTGATCTTCTTCACGATATTGAATAGATGCCCAATTGTTAATGCTGTATTGAAGTCATCATTCATTGCATGATAACAATTTTCACAAAATATGTTAATCTGGTGTATCTGCTGCTCATTCAACGTTCCTTCATCTTCTTTCCATTCCATCTTTTCCATCAATCGCATTCCATTAGCGAGACGGACATATCCTTTTCTTGCAGCTTTCAGGGCTTCATTGGAAAGATCTAGTGTACTTGCATAATGGGACTGAAGCATGAAGAAGCGAACTGTCATCGGGCTATACCCACGATTTAACAATTCATGGTCACCGGATACGAGTTCATGAAGCAAGAATGAGTTACCAAGTGATTTACTCATCTTCTGCCCGTTTACAGTGAGCATATTAGTGTGCAGCCCATAATGAGCCCCGCCTTTTCCATACGTTCCAACATTTTGTGCAATCTCGCACTCATGGTGTGGAAATTTAAGGTCCATCCCCCCTCCATGAATGTCAAACTCTTCTCCCAGGTATTTGGTGCTCATCGCTGAACATTCAAGATGCCAGCCGGGAAACCCGTCACTCCACTCCGTTTTCCATTGCATGATGTGATCCGGAGCAGCCTTTTTCCAAAGAGCAAAATCAAGAGGATTTCTCTTATCGTCACTTCCATCTAACTCACGAGTTTCACTCATCAGATCTTCCATGTTTCTGCCGCTTAAGGCACCATATTTGTGTTTTTTATTATATTTTGATACATCAAAATACACGGAGCCGTTTGACTCATAAGCATAGCCATCCTCAATGAGTTTACGAATCATTGCTATCTGTTCCATTAAGTGGCCAATAGCAGAAGGTTCAATGTCTGGCGGGATTGTATTGAACAGTGACATTACGTTATGGAAATCATTGCTGTACGTCTGAACAATTTCCATCGGCTCTAGCTGATTGAGTTTCGCCTTTTTCGATATCTTATCCTCTCCCGTTTCAGTAAGATGACCAACATCTGTGATGTTTCTTACATATCGCACGTTGTATCCAATATGTCTTAGATAGCGATTGATTACATCAAAACTTAGAAAAGTCCTTATATTGCCTAAGTGGACATTACTGTAAACGGTCGGTCCGCAAACATACATGCCTACGAATGGAGGGTTGATGGGATGGAATTCTTCTTTTTGCCTCGTTAATGTGTTAAATACTTTGAGTTTACCAACCATTTATTAGCTGCGTTTACGGGTGCAAATAAAAATAATGTAGGAATAATAAATATATTGATTAATTTCGCTGAATTATTTAAATAAATCCTATAAAATTGTAAATTACATTTTAAACTGATAATTAAAATGATGACAAAGAATCTATAAAAGATAAAGAATAGTAATGTGTGATTGTGAAAATGACGTGTCAGACTGTCGCAACTCCATCTGTTGGTATTTTTATTTTTGTCTGTCCCAAGTCAGTATATGGATTGATTGTTTAAAGACATCCAAATTTTATAAGTGAAGTAAATGAGTGAAAAGTTATTAAAAGCGATTATTCGGCTCCTTGTTATTGTAGCAAAAGAGGAGGGCAAGGTTGATGAAGTAGAGAGGGAGAGCGTTAAGCAATTCCTGTACCAAAACATAAGTCGTGAAGATACAAAACACTATCTGAAAATCTTGGATCGGTACATTTCTGAGATTAACATAGGCATTGGAAAAGATGATGAGGCTAACATAGAAAAAATAACGCCTAGA
>JAPPDO010000396.1 GCA_028821635.1 Ekhidna sp. | reverse complement strand
CTCCTGTTTCGTCCCATGTCATTTGGTCGGTATTGTAATAGGCTTCAAACTTTCTTTTTGCCGCATTGTGCTTATCCTGATCAGCCAGCTCGTTTATTTTATTGATCCAGACGTTGGGCTTACCGCTCTCGAGTAGAAACCCATTGACACCATCCTTTACTGCGGAGGGGATGCCATCCACGTTAGCAGCAAGGCATATCGCTCCGAAAGCCCCTGCCTCTAATGCTACCAGTCCAAAACCTTCAAAGTCTCCTTTCACACAAAGATTAGGCATAACAAAAATGTCAGTGTGCAGATAGGTCTGAAATAATTCTTCTTTTGAGATTTTATTCAATAAGACTAACCGATTTCCCTGTCCGGCTATTTCTATTAAGACTATGGCATCTAAAGGAACGCCAAGCATTTTACAAAGTTGCTCGAAAATGAAGCTTGGCAGGATTTTTTGTAAAAAAAGAATAACACCACGACTCTCCATTGCCGTTCCTACAACTAAGTAAACTGAATTGGGAATGTGCGGAAGAACGTTTTTAGCGAACCAGCCAAATCCTTTTCTGGGAACAGGTCTTCCAACAGAAGCTATTATTAGCTTATTTTCAAGTGAAACCTGATAGGTCTCCTCAATCCAATTTTTAAATTCCGCATCTTTCCCTACCTTATCCGGCAATTCCACGGCATTGGGAATGAAGTGTATTTTGTGCTTTGGAATCCCAATCTTTACACACTCTTCAAGGGTCGCTTCACTAACGGCCACGAGAAAAGCGAATTTTGAAAGATACCTTTTGACCCACCACCGGTAAGGAGAGAAATTGAAAACAACATCTAAGCCATGAACGGTTGCACAAAGTTTTACTCTTCGGACGAGTAGCAACGGAGTCAGGAAAAGGGCCATAAGCCCATCGTTGGCATGAACAAGGCTGATTCTGCTGTCGCCAAGCACTTTCCAAAATGATTTGAAAGTGACGGATAAAAGAAAAAGGATTTTTGGATAATTACTGCGGTAAATGATGGATGAGACGGTCATTTTCCTCTTCGCATACTTAATTAACTCAAAACTTTGTGTTTGCATCCCTCCGATTGAGGGCGGGTATTTGTGTGTTACAAATAAAATCTGACGGTCTAACGATGGGGCGGCCATTTCAAAGATTTGAGACATGCAAAGTTAAAGTTGTTAATTCCTTTCATTTGACATCATTTTAATCAAAAAATACAGACCTTCGCCCCGTCTTTGAAAGACTTCAATCCACGCATAGCGAAAGTGAAAATCGCCTTTTTTATTGATATTCTCAAAGAAAATATGGACGGGGTAACGAATACCAGTTACCGCATCATTTCACAGTTGGACGCGTATGGGATTGAACCTGTCTTTTTTACCTGCATCCCGCCCGCTGCCCCTGACTTTAAATACCACGTTATCACCTGCCCTCATCTAAGGTTCCCTTACGCCAAGGACTACCCCTTTGCTATTCCGAGCAATAAAAAGAAGATTTTTAAGAAGCTGAACGAGTTTAAGCCTGATTTGCTGCATTGGAGCTCGCCCTCGCTGCTTGGAAAGTATGCAACCCAATATTCGAGGGTAAGTGGAGTGCCTAACCTCACGATCTACCACTCTCACTTCAGCAGCTACATCAACTATTTAAAATGGCTCCCATTTCGGTCTGCCATACGCAGCTTTCTGGATAAAAAGCTGACTCATTTGTATGGGAAAGCAAACCTTATCTTAGCCCCTACCTTGTCAATGAAAGAATTTTTAGTTGGAAGAGGTACTGATCCCGACGGGATCGAAATTTGGGGGAGAGGGGTAGACATCCAAAAATTCAGCCCACATCATAGATCCGAAGCCTTAATCAAAAAATGGAACGGACGGAAGAAGACCAGAATTTTGTTTGTGAGCAGGCTGGTTCATTACAAAGAAACAAACATTCTCATCCGGTTAAGTCACATCCTCCGGCCAAACACGCTGCTCATCATTACCGGAGAAGGACCCGAACGAGCGCACATGGAAAAGGAATGCAACGCAGAAAAAACCATCTTCACAGGGAAGTTGGTGGGCAGGCAGCTCGCCGAAGTTTACGCATCGGCAGATATGTTTGTCTTCCCCTCCCTTACCGATACCTTCGGAAACGTCGTTTTGGAGGCTATGGCTTCCGGCCTTCCGGTCTTAGCTGCAAACGAGGGAGGACCAAAAAATATCGTTCAGGATGGAAAGACAGGCTACTTACTTGAACCGAAAAATGAAAAAGTCTTTAATGAAAAAATTGAACTGCTGACGGACGATAAACCTCATTACAAGGAAATGCGGACAAACGCGCTTGCCTATGCCCGAAATGTAAGATGGGACAATATCATAAAACAACTGCACGGGTTTTATATTGATCTAATCAAGAGGCAGATCCGTTGAGTCAGGGACCGCCCACAAGAAGTCAGAGGCCGCCCGAAAGAGCGTATGACATAAATAAAAATAAGAACCCCTGTAATCCTTAAAATCAAAGAAACCCCGTTTAAGACAGACTACATCTATAGAAGAGATCAAAAAAAGAAGCCCCGCTGTCGGGGCTCCTCTATCATTAATCCTTAAACCATGTTTAATTATGAAACTTAAACCATCGCAAAGATACGAAAGATTAAGAAATAAACTACGTTCGGAGAGGATTTTTTTACCACAAAGAGCACAAAGTTTGGCACGAAGTACACAAAGAAGATGCGATAGTAAGACGCAGCCGCTCCCGCTAGACCTTCTTGCCCGGATTACAAACTACACCTAGACGGAGGTTCTTGCAGATCTCTCTCCGTGCCCTTGGTGCCTTCTTTGTGCCCCCTACGGTACAATCGTTAGTAGCTTGGTCAGCGAAGGCATTATACAATCAAAAATAAAAATCCAGGCAAGCCTGAGAATCAAATAATTCCTG
>JAPPDO010000012.1 GCA_028821635.1 Ekhidna sp. | reverse complement strand
CTTCAACCTCTACCGCATCATGATCTACATATTTCAGAAGCCGGTAACCTATGTAGCCTAAAAGCAACCCAATGAAAATACCTCCGCCTATATCTGCAATTACAATGTAGATGGTTTCAAAAGTAGTCAGCACATGATCATCTCCGGCATGAGCGAGGTCTAGCAGTGTCAATGCCA
Organism: Ekhidna sp.; assembly: GCA_028821635.1. GTDB lineage: Bacteria > Bacteroidota > Bacteroidia > Cytophagales > Cyclobacteriaceae > Ekhidna. The sequence continues at coordinate 2,729 of JAPPDO010000012.1, read as the reverse complement.
AAACCACTGCAACTCCATCGTTAAAAAGTGACTCTCCCGCTATTTTTATTTCTAATTCTTTGGAAAGACTAAACCTTTCGATTGTTTTAGTCACCGCAATGGGATCCGTTGGCGAAATTAAGGCACCAAATACCAGACAATAGAGATATTCTAAATGCAGACCCAGAAAATCTAATGTAAAATAAACCAATGTGCCTATTACTATGGTGGAAATGATCACGCCAACCACTGCCAGGATCAACACTGAACTTCTCTGGTTACTCAGTTTTCGGAAATCAATATTTAGTGCTCCCGAAAAGAGCATGAAACTTAAAACTACTTGGTAAAGAACCTCCTCAAACTCATAATCTTTTACCGACTCCGCTAAATACAGCTCAGGGAACAACCGCCCAACCGCAAAAACCAAAATTGATAATGTCAAAGCCAAGATCATCAATCCAATGGAAGAGGGGAGTTTCAGATAAAAAGTATTAATGAAAATAAAGGCACCTGAAAGAAATATAAATAAGGCAATAATGTCAAGAATGCTCACTTCTCAGATTGTTTATTAAGATGATTTCACGTTACAGTAATTTTCAAAAATATACAATGCGTTGTAACCGTCGTGCTTGTAGATGCTGGTAATAGAACAAATTAATGCTTTTTAAACATCAGATCGCTAAAATGCAAGCTAAATTTGAGTGGTTTATGCTTTCAAAATAAAACAAATTTTATAAAACAATCATGTTATCACTCCGTGCCGTAAAATATTCTTATGGAGCAAACGAAATCAACTATTCCGATTGGGAGGTTGACACCGGCAGTCATTCCCTGATTATTGGCAATTCAGGTTCCGGGAAAACAACGTTACTCCATCTCATTGGCGGATTAATGAAAGTCTCTGAAGGAAGGCTCGAAATCAATGGTCACGAACTCAAGGCAATGAAAGGCAATGAATTGGATAAATTCAGAGGAAAGAATATTGGAATTGTCTTTCAGCATCCGCATTTAGTTCGTTCGCTTACGGTAAAAGATAATCTGACACTGGCACAGACACTGTCAGGTTTCAGAAAAGACCCCATGAAAGTGGAAGAGACATTAAATAAACTTGACATCAGTGATTTACAAAAGCGAAAAGTTCATCAACTCAGCCAGGGGCAGGCGCAGCGGGTCTCTATTGCAAGAGCGGTAATAAGCCAGCCTAAACTACTATTAGCAGACGAACCAACAGCAAGTTTGGATGATGAAAATGCATATCGGGTAATCAAACTACTCAGGGAGCAGGCAGAAAGCTCAAATGCTACTTTGATTGTGGCTACGCACGATCAAAGAGTTAAAAAAGAATTTAAAAACAAATTGACCTTATGAACTTAATCCTACTCAGCATTAAAAATGTGCTTGCCAAACCATTAAGCTCCTTATTGAGTATGCTGCTTTTTGGTTTTGGGGTCTCCATTATCGTATTGATATTGCTGGTAGGCTCATTTCTCAAAAGTGAAATCACAAAAAACGCACAAGGCATTGACTTGGTTGTAGGTGCAAAGGGTAGTCCGTTGCAGATAATACTGGCAAGCATTTTTCATATTGATTATCCCACAGGGAATATATCCCTCCGGGATGCTGAGAACCTTACAAAAAACAGATTGATTGCTTCTGCTATCCCGCTGGCGCTGGGAGACAGCTACAAAGGGTATCGAATTGTTGGCACTACTCAGAAGTATCCCGAACTTTATGATGTGAGCTTAAAAGAAGGAAAATGGTTTGAAAAAGAAATGAGTGCAGTGGTGGGAGCCGCCATTGCAGCTAACCTTCAAATTAAGATTGGAGACCCATTAGCGAGCGACCACGGTCTCTCGGCAGACGCTGGCGGGCATGAGGATCGTCCTTTTACCGTGGCAGGTATCTTGAAGCCGTCCGCCTCCGTACTAGACAACCTCATCCTTGTTTCAGTAGCAAGCGTATGGGAGGTGCATAGTGAGCACGAAGAAGACCATCTTGAAATGGAAGCGGAGGAGATGGTACAACTTGAGCATTTAGGGCTGGAAATTACATCCGAACAATTAGCAACGCAAGACATCACCGCTCTATTGATCAAATACCGGTCTCCGATGGCAGCAGTTCAATTACCCAGAATTGTCAACGGAACCAGTAACCTTCAAGCCGCATCTCCACCTTATGAAACAGCAAGGCTATTTAATATCATCGGGGTTGGCGTTAATGTGGTTAATATTTTAGGAATTGTCATCGTCGTGTTAAGTGCCGGCAGCGTGTTTATTGCTCTTTTTAATTCTTTAAAAGAGCGAAAGTATGAGTTAGCAATCATGCGGGCAATGGGTGCCGGAAGAGCGAAGGTCTTCAGTTTGATTATGGCAGAAGGTTTGGTATTAACCACCATCGGAAGCTTCTTTGGATTCGGGTTAGCACACCTGGGATTTTTTATGCTCGGCTCGTCCGTCGGGAAAATCCAGTCTTCCGGACTGTTCTTCGTAATGGATGAATATTATGTGATGTCAGGCAGTTTAGTCACGGGTATCCTTGCCTCTTTGATGCCGGCATTGCTCGCATACGGTGACGACATCTCAAGAACGCTCTCAAAAGCATAGAAGAACCTCCGTATATTTAAGCTGCATGCCCTTTTAACGATACAAATACAATCGTCAGGGAAATGAATACGTTTTAATTATCCTCACAACCTTACCATTGCCCACAAAATGTTGTGGTTACCGTTGACCTGTTAGGGGTTATTGTTG
>JAPPDO010000163.1 GCA_028821635.1 Ekhidna sp. | reverse complement strand
TAAATTCATCGAAATTGAAAGTGGCTACAGACGTAATTGGGATAAGGATGCAAAAAATTTTTATGCTCAATGTTATTCTATAATCAATGATAGACTAGCAAAAAGAGAACTTGAACAACGTGGAGAAGGAAGCAAAGATATCAAAAGGCTAAATGAGTATTTAAGTGAAGTTAGAGCTACTCACCGAACCCAATGGAAAAAACATTACACTTTGTAAATAGTAATTATGGATTTGTACACTAAAAATGGGAAAACCTTACATATTTCAGTTAGCACTGTTTACAGCAAGTGGGGTAAGGTAGTTGGACGTATTAAAAATGAAAAAATTAAAAATGCCAGCAGCCAACAAAACCTGTAAGTCATAGCACCTTGTAAGACGCAACTACTTATATCCAAACCGTTAAAGTGCATTGTGTTAAAACCAAAATAGACAAAACATTAAAATAAAAGCAGACAGCGAAGTGCATCTTGTATGATAGAGAAGAACTCCATGACAAAAAATAAAATAACGAAATCAGAACTGTTCGGGTCGCTCAACTTCAAAACGTTACGCACCAACCCTGACTTTAAAGAGGACAGCGTCAGAGAAGTCATCATCCTGCCGATGCTTCAGGCACTCGGATATGCGAATGATGCTATCGTCAGAAGTAAAACGCTTGAACATCCCTTTCTGAAAATAGGCAGCAACAAGAAAATTCCAATAAAATTAGTCCCGGACTATGCACTGAAAGTTGAGGAGAACTATGCCTGGGTGCTGGATGCAAAATCACCGGACAGAAAAATCAATGATTCGGACAACGTGGAGCAGGTATACAGCTATGCCGCTCATCCGGAGATACGCAGCACATATTTTGCGCTTTGCAACGGGCTGGAGTTCACACTTTACCGGAGGGAGCAGACCAATGAGCCTGTGTTTCATTTTGCAGTTGATGAGATTGAGCACACTTGGGATCAACTAAAAACGCTGCTGGCACCCAACAGCTTTCAGGTGGGCAAGCATGTTGTTTATGAACGCACCGAAACCTACGCAAAGGCAAAGGGAGGATTTGATTATGCTACACGGCCTTTGCCGGAAGAGATTCCTGTAAAGAAAAGAGCTGCCAAAAGGCACTTTGGAGTACACGGCTATTTCACAAAGCAAACCTGGAATGTGGTTGCGGAGTACATCAAAAACTTTAGTAAACCGAGTGATTTGGTGCTTGACCCTTTTGGTGGAAGCGGGGTCACTGCCATTGAGGCATTGATGAACAACAGAAAAGCCATCAATATTGACATCAATCCCATGGCCGTATTTCTTGTAAAATCACTGATTGCCCCGGTAAGTCAGGAACAATTAAACGAAGCATTCAACCGCATAAAAGAAGCGTACCAAAAAAAGGAGCCTGACACAGACGAAGAAATTCAAAATGCACTCAAAAAGTATAACGGCCCGAATAAAATCTCCCTGCCCAAGGGTTCAGACGTGGCAACAACAGATGAGCTATTCAGCCCGAAACAAAAAGCACAACTAGGATTATTAAAGTCCATCATTCTGAAAGAGAAAGATGAAAATATCAGGAACTCATTCTTTCTCATGTTCTCAGGGTTAGTAACGAAGGTTAATCTTACTTTTCATACTTCAACCTATGCGACAGAAAATAGTATCGGTGGAGGGAATGCGGCTGCTTTCCAATATTACAGATATAGGATAGCTCCTTCTCCTGTAGAAATTGATACGATGAAGTATTTCGGTCTGCGCTTTCAAAAGGTAAAGGCGGCCAAAAAAGAGATGGAATATTTCATCAATGAACAAACGATTTCCAATGCCCAAGTTTTAAAAGGCACAGCGACCAATCTACGTTTTATCCCCAAAGAAAGTGTGGACTATATCTACACAGATCCGCCTTACGGCAAAAAAATTCCTTATCTGGACTTGTCCGCCATGTGGAATGCGTGGCTGGACTTAAATGTAACGGAGGAGGACTACGCACAGGAAGCCATTGAGGGCGGCGAACATAATAAGAGCAAAGATGAATACAACGAACTGATTGCTAAATCTATTAAAGAGATGTATCGTGTGTTGAAGTTTGACCGCTGGATGTCTTTCGTTTTTGCACACAAAGACCCGGAGTTTTGGCATCTGATCATTGAAACCGCAGAGGCTTGTGGTTTTGAATACATCGGTGCGGTGCCTCAGAAAAACGGGCAAACCAGCTTTAAAAAGCGACAGAATCCCTTTACCGTCTTGTCAGGGCAGTTGATTATCAACTTCAAAAAAGTACAAAATCCCAAAGCCATTCTCAAAGCAAATCTGGGAATGGACATTGCTCAAATTGTCATTCAAACCGTAGAAGGCATCATCGCCAAAAATGAGGGTGCTACGCTTGAACAGATCAACGATGAACTTATCATCAGAGGGCTTGAGTTAGGGTTTCTCGACCTGCTGAAAAAAGAGTATACCGACCTCACTCCCCTTCTTTTGGAATATTTCGACTATGACGAACAAACGGAATTGTATGCAATCAAAAAAGATACCAAATTCAGAACACAGATTGATGTTCAAGTACGGGTAAAATACTACCTGCTTAGTTACCTGAGACGAATGGAAAGAGAAAGCAAAACGCCCCGATTTGATGAAATTATTCTGTACATCATGCCGCTATTGAAAAACGGCGTGACCCCGGAAAATCAAACGATTCTTGGGGTACTTGAGGATATCGCCGAACGAGTGGATAATGACTGCTGGAAGCTGAAAAAAGAGGGACAGCAACAAATAACTTTTAAGTAAAAATCAGGCTCTGTGTTTTATAGAAATGATTATCTTGCTGGGTATGAGTGAAATAATTGTGATAAGTATATTTGGAAGATAAAGTAGATATAAAAACTAACAGGAATGCATTTTTTCTACATAGATGAATCGGGCGACACAG
>JAPPDO010000398.1 GCA_028821635.1 Ekhidna sp. | reverse complement strand
TGTCCGGTGGCAGCGATAGCAGACCTGACCGCCCCCACTGCCACAGATAATTGTGATGACGGAACCATCACAGCCACTACCAATGCGAGCTTTCCTATCACGTCCACCACGACTATTACGTGGACCTACACCGATGATGCAGGCAACGCAGCTACGCAGACGCAGGCGGTGATCTGCCCTCTAGGTACGGAAGACGAAGAAGCGGCAGTTATTTTCCCTAATCCCTCCGGCCGCTATTTGGAGGTGCGGTCTCCGGTCGAAGGTACCTTCAAGATTCTGAGTTTAAGCGGAAAGTCGCTGCTTAAAGGCACCACGAACACGAAGGTAGACATCACCTCCCTGCAAAGCGGCCTATACCTCGTGCAGCTACCGGACGGGCGTTTGTTGAAGTTTGTGAGGGAGTAGCTGCCTGAGAGGAGGGCAGTAGAATTTATTGGCATGATGTGCACTGGTAGCGTTGTTTTCTGCCGCTCTTTCCATACATTATTCAAATTAGGGGCTTTAACAAGATATTCACTTTCTTTCCCGTCTGAAAGTATACAAACTGTCGGAAGAAGCCTCCGGATCGAAATAATATCCCTCATAATCAAAGCCTCTCAAGCTCTCAGGTTTATTGATTTGATTTTCAATAATATAACGAGCCATTAGCCCCCTGGCCCTCTTCGCATAAAAGGAAATAACCTTGTATTTGCCGCCTTTAAAATCCTTGAACACTACATCTACTATCTTAGCGGGTACACCTTTCAAGTCAATTGACTTGAAGTATTCATTTGATGCCAAATTGATGATGATGTCATCCCCCTGTTGCTTTAAGTCTTCAAGCAAAAGATTTAAAATCTTACCACCCCAATACTCATATAACGTCTTGTGGTTGTCAAAGGCCAGCTTTGTCCCCATCTCCAGTCGATAAGGCTGAATCAGATCCAACGGACGAAGGAGTCCGTACAGGCCGGACAAAATTCTAAGATGCCGCTGTGCAAATGCCATTTTTTGCTCGTCAAATGTCTCCGCTTTTAGTCCCTGATACACATCTCCGTTGAAAAAGAGGGCGGAGGGTTCTGCGTTATCTTCAGTATGGTTAGCGTCAAATTGACTGTATCTGCTAACATTCAATTCAGCTAGAGACCTACTTATGCACATCAATTCACTCACTTCATTGACTGATTTTTTTCGCATTACTTCAATGAGTGTACGGGTGCATTCCATCAGTCGGGGCTGTGTGCCTTTAAAATTTATCTCAAGCTTAGCCTCAAGGTTCTTGGCCGGGGATAATATTGCTATCATAGATTAATTGTTTCTCAATTTAACAAGCGGCATATTCGATAAGTTTACTTCTTTCGCCGCATCAACTTTTGAAGGAATTTTTTTAATGCTTCTTTGCCCTCCTCCCTGACTTCCAGTGCCTCCAGCAGTGAGAAGGCTTTGTCATAATACGCATTCATCTTTGTTTGCATTAACTCAAAAATTCCAATCTCACTGTAAATGGTTCTTATAGCTGCAAATTTCTCATTGGTATCAGAATCGGGAGAGTACAGCCATCTGTCAAGTTCTTTTTTTTGAGAAGGGTTCGCAAGTTCTAATGCCTTCAACATCAAATACGTTTTCTTATTTGAGGCAATATCTCCTCCGACCTGCTTTCCAAATGTTGCTCCGTCGGCATAAACATCCAGTAGATCATCCATCAATTGAAAGCCAATTCCTGCTTGCTGCCCGATGCTGTTCAATTTTCTCAATTGAGGCTCGTCCATTCCGGCCAAAATACCTCCATATTCCAAACTGTAGCCTAGCAATACGGCCGTTTTCAAACGGATCATTTCCAAGTATTGGGCTTCGGTTACGGTTTCATACTCCTCAAAGTTCATATCAAGCTGCTGCCCCTCACAAACCTCTACCGCACACTTGTTGAATTTTTGAAGTGCTTCTACCAGCCGATCTTTGGGTGTATCAAGCATCAGATCGTAGGCTTTGACCATCATCGTATCACCACTCAGAATAGCTACTGTTTGATTCCACTTCTCATGCACCGTAGACTGCCCTCTTCTTAGCGGGGCTTCATCCATAATGTCATCATGGATCAACGTAAAATTATGAAACAACTCTATGGAGAGGGCCGGCCTTAATATAGACTCGTAGTCATCCTTGATGAGGTTATAACCAAGCAATACCAGGATGGGCCTTAGCCTTTTACCTCCAAGCGAAAGAATATAGCGGATAGGGTTATAAAGATTTTCCGGCTGGCCGTCGAGTGTGAGGCTTTGGATCGTTGTCTCTAGTTTTTCTTTTAGACCGGTCATTCATAATGCAATTTAACTCTAACCTGATCATCGGGCTGTGCTGGATAGGTTATAAACGGTACCCACGAGTAGATTAAATAAAAAAACTAAAAAAAACTTTTGTAACTTCACCTAATGATTTTATGTTTAAAACTCAAATTAACAAAATTATAAAACAGATATTAAATAATAAAACCGTAAAATCATTGATTAAATTAGTTAGAATGCAAAAATTTGTCCCCTTCCCTCCAAAATATGTTCTCGAGTAGTTAGTATTTTACCTTTTTCCGTTCAAAAGGGGGTACAGCATGTGGTTTAATTTACAGATATGTATGCTAGTTCCACGTCAGATGCTATTATTTGCACTGTTTCTACCGTCGTTACTGGCAATACCGGATTCAGCGGTCAAAACACAAACTACTCCACAGCATGAGGTCTCATTAAGCCTCTCCGCTACTAGCGCAAAAGAGGACAATTCGGATAACAGTATCGTGGCGAATGCAACATTAAGCGCATCAAATCCAACTTCCCTTAATGCAGTAACTGTAATTCTTTGTTTACCGGCACAGCCACATGCAGACCACCACTGTCACCGTCACCAACGACCCGAGCGATGATATTCTTGGCTTTTCTGACTCTGAAGAAGCGGAAGTCATCTTTCCCAACCCTTTAGGCGACTAC
>JAPPDO010000082.1 GCA_028821635.1 Ekhidna sp. | reverse complement strand
AATGAAGTCTTTAACATGACATTGGGGACAGTGAGTAATTGGTGTGTGCATCATTCTTTATCGCAAAACTACTTCAGTTTAGCAATGCCTAAATTTTAGCTTAATCAGTCGTCTATCAAATAGAAACAAGCATTTATTTCATTTACGAATTTCAGGTCAAAACATCATGTAGTAAAAAACCTTTTATCTTTGAATATGTTTACCGTATTAACTATCAAAAAGAGAATAACACATGAGTAATGAGCAGACAGCAACATTTGGAGGAGGCTGTTTCTGGTGTACAGAGGCAGTAATGCAGCGTCTGAGAGGGGTAGAAACCGTAATACCGGGCTATGCCGGAGGGAAGGTTGACAATCCTTCCTATCGAGAAGTATGTGGAGGGCGAACGGGACATGCTGAGGTGGTTCAGGTCACTTTTGATGCGGATGAAGTTTCATACAAAGACCTTCTCATCATCTTTATGACTACACATGACCCAACCACCTTGAACAGACAAGGTGCCGATGTAGGCACACAATATCGTTCAATTATTTTACCTCACAGCGAAGTACAGCAGAAAATAGCTGAGGAAGTACTCGTTGAATTAAAAGACACATTTGACGATCCGATTATTACGGAAATCACGCCGCTAAAAGCATTTTACGAGGCAGAGGAAGAGCATCACAATTATTACAATCAGCACCAAGAGCTAGGCTATTGCAGTTTTGTAATTAGCCCTAAAATTGACAAACTAAAACAGAAATATAAAGACAGATTGAAAGCGGAAATGGCGTCAATCAAATAAGAGATAGTATGCTAAACTGGGATGACATTCTCAACTTTGCAGACAAAGGAAATCCGGAGCCTGACCACAGGATAGAGAAAACCGAGAAGGAGTGGAAGGAATTACTGACTCCGGAGCAATTTCAAATCACCCGTCAGAAGGGAACCGAGAGACCATTTAGTTCTGACTTATGCAGTAAACTCAGCTCGGGGCAGTATAAATGTGTGTGTTGTGGTACGCTTCTTTTTGATGCAGAGGAAAAGTTTGAGAGCGGCACCGGTTGGCCCTCTTTTACCCGGCCAATTAAGAAGAATGCAATAGCTTACATTCGGGATGAATCGTTTAATATGTCAAGGATTGAGACAATATGTAATACCTGTGATGCACATTTGGGTCATGTTTTCCCTGACGGCCCGGAGCTTGGCGGTTTGCGCTACTGTATGAATGGAGTAGCATTGAGGAAGGTGAAAGCAGCATAGCACTGAGGCTACCCTTTAAGTTTAGCTCCAATTAGGAAGATCGTAGTATAGTTTTTAGGTGTGTATTTCGCATTTCGCAAAGCCTGAAAATGTTGATAATTCATTGTTTTCTGCCATTTTTAGTCCTGTATGAGTGAATACGCCTGTGGCTTTCCGCCAAACATAGCCTTCGTTTTTGTCCACGCATCCTCAAAAAGTGCCGACTTTCGGTACGCTTCCAATGCCGCTTCGTCGTCCCACTCACTGAAAGTGTAAAGAACGTGATCAAACCCGGCATCTTTACAAAGTTCTACATGATTGCATCCGGGAAAATTTGCAATCTTACCCTTTATGGTATTAAAAAAAGTAATAAATTCACCCGTTTTTTCGGGCTTGAAGTCCATTCGGACGATTCTCAGCAACATCGTTTTCTAAGTAAAAAATTCAATAATCACCGGAGCATCTATACCAAGACCGAGTAATTCAGCAGCATTCCCTTTATTAATCCCTATTTGGAGTTCTCCATACGAATTGAACAATATGAAGCAATCGCCGGATTTCACATCCGTAAAATCGTTATGAAGATTCTCAGCCAGTTCTCTCCCAAATCTAATGCCATACGTGGCTTCTTTTCCGTTCAATTCCAGCATCTTCTCAAAATGAGTCCTATCAATATTAGTGATCAGATTGCCATAGTGGTCTACGAAAATGACGTTCCCCACAATTTCCTTTTTTGTTACTTTCAATTGTCTGCCGAGAAGTTTCTTCCATTCTTTTACCGCCTTACCTTCATTTGGAAGTTGCCCCCCTTTTGCTATCTGAATGGCGGCAGGCACAAGCACGTCTTTTACAGAAAAAGTGGATACCTCCCCTTCCAATTCCACGATGGCGGCAGGCTCATCTTCCAAAAGCAGGGAAAATACGCCTGAATCAAATCCTACAAAAAAGTAGCCGTCATATAATAATGCAATCGGTTTTGATTTGTCCTTCATTGAATCAACCCCAACGAGGTGAACCGTACCCTTCGGGAACGCTCTGAATACGTGTTTTAAAACCACTGCCGCATGTAATATGTCAAAAGGGCGTATTTCATGGCTAATATCAATGAGTTGCTGATTGGGATCTCTTGACGCAAATGCCGCTTTTACCGCTGCAACATAGTGATCGGTAGTCCCAAAATCAGAGGTAAAAGTGATTAAAGCCATTTTGAATGGAGAAACATTAAATTTGTTTAAACAAAAGTATAACTTTTATCGCCCTAAAGATTAACGGAGTAAACGTATTGCTGGAAAAAATAATTACACTTGAAAATATCTCTTTAGTAGACTTTCTGGGAGTGGAGAATCAAAACATAAAGTTACTTGCCACTGTATTCCCTGAAAGTAAAATTATAAGCCGCGGTGATGAAATCCGAATCATAGGGACTGCGCCTCAAATTCTTAAAATTAGTGAAATACTTAACTTATTACTTTCCCATTACCATGAATACGGCAAAGTGACAAATGAAAATGTGAAAGATTTTGTAGACAATGAAGAGAATACCATAAATGGAGAGGGGGCTGCCAAAGTACTGGTACATGGAACCTGCGGTATTCGTATCACCCCTAAAACGATCAATCAAAAAAAGCTGGTACAAGCAGTAGAAAAAAATGATCTCGTGTTCGCTATCGGCCCTGCGGGCACGGGGAAAACATATATCTCCGTAGCTTTAGCCGTGAAAGCACTCAAAAGTAAAGAAG
>JAPPDO010000351.1 GCA_028821635.1 Ekhidna sp. | reverse complement strand
ATTTCATTGAGTTCTTTCAGCCGCTCTAGGGCACACTCCATACTTTCTTTTGACTTTTTTATTTCCGTAATATCTCTTATGAAAGCCGAAAAGTACTGCTCATCTTTAAATTTCAATGGAAAGACGGTAAGTTCCACCGGAAATTCTTCTCCACTTTTTTTTAGTGCTGTCATTTCAATTCGATTGTTTAAAAACGAGCCATATCCTGTTTTTAAATACTCCTCCATTGCCTCTTTGAGAGCATCCCGATATTTATGCGGAATGAGAGTTTCGCCAACTCCTTTGCCATTGATCTCCTCAAAAGAATATCCGAATATCTCTTCGGAACGTGAGCTCCATTCAAAAACTCTCCCTGTATGGTCAATGGAAATAAGACCATCAAATGATTTTTCAAATAACTTTTGAAGCTGTCTGCTTCTAAACTCATTCTCCTCTCTCAGCTTCCTCTCTTCAGTGATGTTTAAGTGGATACCGATAGACCCGATCAATTCTCCTGACTCGTTGTAGTTGGGAGCACCACCGATAATGACCCACTTTTCCTGCCCCTGCTTATCTAAAATCTTGATTTCATAGTTATCCGATTCTCCCTCCTCCCTTTTTTTATTCTGGCTGGAAATAAGACCTACTGCCTCCTCATCTTCCTTATCAATAAAAACATCCGTAGCTCCCCTCCCTATGATCTCATCAAGTGTATAACCGGTCAATTCCAGAAAAGGCTTGTTAGCATGTTGGATGATGTCATTATTATCTATTTCCAGCAGTCCAAGCCTGATATTATCAATGATTCTTCGGTATTTTTCTTCATTTGATTTTAACAATTTCTGGATTTTCTGGCGGAGTTTCATCTCATCTTCCAAGTTCCGAAACGTATAGTTACTCTCCAGGTTGATCCCAAACTGATTGATAACATCAATAAAAGGGTAAAATGATTCTTTGTTGAAGTTAGCGGTCTTCCCATTATCATAAAATTCAAGAAGCCCAAACTCACCGAGTCTGAAATAAAGAAACTTCCCATCCAGACCTGAATTAAATAGCGAGTGTGTGGTTTCGGCAAGATTTCTATTTGAAAACAGACGGCTTAATTCCCTCCTGTCTGCAGTCCTTACATCTTTTTGAGAGGGCATGGAATAAATGCAGGAACACAGCACTTCTCCATAAGTGACACCTTCTACTTTCCATACTGCACCGTATTGAAGTGACTTTCTGGCTAAAATTTTTTTAATGAACTTTCTCGCAGTATCTTTTGGATTTTGATGTTTGGTGCTGGTTAAGCTTAGTTCATAGAGTAAAGTAAGAAGGTCAATTGTTTTATCCATTAATGAAATGAAGATACGACGATGGTCTTATTGTAAAGCTCAAGGTAGCCCTCTTTGCTGGAAGAAATCTCCCCAATGGATAGTACTCCTTCAGAGGGGAAGGAACCCCCGGATTTTTGAATCACCTGCTTCACCGTTCTCAATTCTTCGTTGAAAGAATCTTCAAGATACAGGACTCTTGAAATACAGTCAACGATCAATATATCTTTCGTTAGCGCATCCACCGATTCCGAAGCAGCAACAAAGGCACTCGCTATCAACTTCTGACTATCTCCGTATAAGATATTTAATGAAACATTCTGACTGATATTGCCAACGCAGACCAGTGATCCGTCGTCGTTCACAGCGATAGGGTCTCTTACAATATCTTCTTTCCCTTCTTTATACATACCGAAGGGGAACCCTTTAGCGATACTAAAGAAATCTGAATTTTCAAAACTAACCTTTGAATGAGCCTCTACCACTTCCTTATAAACTTCAAAAGCCGAGCACCAGTTTAGCTCGTACACTTTGTTCCCTTCCGTCTTGTTTGCCACAAAAGGACCGGCTATTTTTCGCCATCCATGTTTTACTCCCAGACGCATCTTTCTTTTAGATAGAATGATCAAAGCAGCATCCTGATAAATGCCTGTATTATCAAAAACACATGGAGTCTGTTGTAAACTTAGCGAGCCACAACCTGCTCCAACATAATCGACCCGATCCCAGTATTGCTCATAAAGACGCTCTAAAAATCTGACGATATTAATCATTAAACCATCCAGGAAAATCAGGCATGAGTGATCATCTTCATTTAGTTGCGGCAGTTTGAAGTCTAGCTTTCCCTGCCCAATTCCTTCCACAATATGTGGGTCATGGTCACTTGCAATGTGCTTGACAACACAGCCTGCTTCAAGGTGTTCCCTCTCACTAATCACCATAGGAAAAATGCCGCCTGCTATCTTAAACCCATTTTGGTTGGCTTGATCAATAATTTCTTGAATATTGATGTTCGTCTTCTCTGCAAAAAGTAAAAGATTCGTAACGTCAGGTTTTAAATGATGAGTAATAGATAAAATAGAGTCATTTAGTAAGAACATACACGAAATTTTTCATTAAAACAGCAGAGAGAGAAGTTTACGTGCAAGAAAAGCAAGATGAATGACAGATTTTGAGGGTTAATTAGTAAATGAGATATTCCCCAAACGCCAAAGTCATGCACTTGGCATGGAATATGAAAAGAAATGAAAACATCTTGTAATTAGATTTAGTTAATAAATCAAACTCATAAAGGAAATGCAAGCATCAAAAAACTAAAAAATTTTCCCCTCTTTCATTTTTATTTCTAAAAAATACCTTTATTTTTGCATTTTAATCAAATTATTTACTTTAAATCTTATAAATTTTAATATATTGAATTTATTCTCGGGGAACGAGACAGACGGAAATGGGCGTAATGATTCTACCTACCTACCCCCACCCCCCCACAATTAAAGTAAAGCGACTTCTTGGAATTGTATTAATAGGTATTTTCGGAATCTTGCTCACTGCTTGTGGGGATGACGATGAGCCGGATACAAACAAAAAAGAAGAAGATAAACCGGAAAACACCGCACCGACTATTGAAAATCAAGCCTTCTTCATAGCAGAAGATGCTGTTGTAGATGCAGAAGTTG
>JAPPDO010000050.1 GCA_028821635.1 Ekhidna sp. | reverse complement strand
AAGATTCTGACCTTTAGTAGGATAAAAAGGCTCTTCAAAGGGGATATTTATATGAACAGGTCCTCTTGGCAGTTCCTGAGATAGCCTAACGGCACTAATTAAATCTTTTTGAAATCTTTTAGTATTATCCTCCTCTTTGATGACAGGTAATTGAATAGATTTCTTGACATGATTTTTTAAGACTTCAAATTGTCTTATGGTCTGACCGTCACGTTGATCAATTAATTCCGGGGGTCTGTCCGCAGATAAAACAATCAATGGAATTTCTCTGTAAAAGGCCTCGGCAACGGCAGCCGCATAATTAAGTAATGCGGTGCCGGAGGTACATGCAACCACAACTGAACGTTTTGTTTTCTGCGCTATGCCCAGCGCAATAAATCCGGCAGCCCTTTCGTCGGGGATGATGTATTTTTCGATTTGAGCATTTCTTGCAAAGGAAATAAGCAGAGGGGCATTTCTTGATCCGGGGGAGAGTACTGCATGGCGAATGCCAAGTTGATGGCATACCTGTGAAATGTTGAAAACAGCGGGGTGAAGCATTAAAGAAATTGTTTCATGGCCTGTATCTTCATCTCAGTCTCTTTGCGTTCTTTGTGAGGGATGGATTCTTCTGTAATCCCTGCACCGGCATATACTCTGGCTGTATTATTTTGAACTTTAATGCAGCGAAGATTGACAAACAAATCGGTAGACTCGTGGTAATTGACAGGGCCTAAAAATCCTGCATAAAACTCACGGTCGTATTCCTCCATCTCATTTATCCATGATTTAGCGTTTCCAACAGGCATACCGCAAACCGCAGATGTTGGATGCAACAACTCCAGCATTTGGTCTGCAAGATGATCAAATCGGACTTCATGATAGTCCACTTCAAACTCCGTTTTGAGATGGGCCAATAATCCGAAATTAATGGTTTTGGGCCCATATTCGTGAAATTTCCTCAGCCTAATCTTTTTGAAACAATTGACAATATGCCTGCTGACAAGTGCTTGTTCTTCAATTTCTTTATGTGTCCAGGCCATCTCTTTCAATTTCCGGTTCTTTTCCATGAGTTTTGTTCCCGCCAAAGCAATCGTTTGAAATCGGTTATTATTATCTGCTATTAAAAGTTCAGGGGAAGCACCTATCCAGATACCTTTTCCGGGTAAATGCGAAATACTACAAAATGCGTTAGGGTATACCTTGCAGATTCTTTCAAAAAAGGTCCATGGACTGAAATCATCACTTAGTTTAATATCTTCAAAACGTGACAATACGACTTTTTCAAACCAACCATCTCGAATATTGTCCACTGTCAGCCGGATTTTGGATTCATAGGTGTTTCTCGTATTTTCACGAATTAGGCTAGGGTACTTATGTGTCCTCTTTCTAATATTTGACAGTTTATTTAAAAACGGTTCGACCATTGAACTACTAATTCTGGGGTCAATTCTTACTTCATCATCAATTAATTCGATATCAGCCGGAATATACAGAGGGCTGATCGGATGATTGTCATTATAAAGATTGAGCACAAATCCTTTGGATAGCTCACTTAAATTTTTCCTTGTTTGAATAGGGCTTCTCAATGAAATAATAAACCGAACTTGGTCTGTTTCAGGCATTCTCCAAACTGCAAAAGCATGCCCGGAAGCCTCTAATTTTTCAATAAGATCTTTCCTGTATTTAAGTCGTAATGATATTTCAAGTTGATCCTTCAATCTTTCTTATTTAAAATGGCCATCGTGATGCGACTAATGGCTGCCAATTGGCCATCCCCGTCCTTTATCTCAATTGACCATACATGAGTACTTTTCCCAATATGAACCGGAGTGGCTTTGCCTGTCACTTTTCCGCTTTTTACAGACCTTATGTGATTCGCATTGATTGCTAAGCCAACGGCATATTGTTTTTGTAAGTCCAAACAAATATTCGCTCCGATACTTCCCATGGTCTCTGCCAAAACAACCGACGCACCTCCATGTAACAACCCTAAGGGTTGCTTTGTTCGTTCATTTATCGGCATTGTAGCCATTAAATAATCATTTCCAATTTCAGTAAACTCAATATCCAAATACTCAACCATACAACCTCTCCCTATGTTATTGAGAGTATCAAGCTGTAGGGATTTAGGGAAAATCTGTTCTTTTGCCATAATCGAAAGTAACTAATCTGAACGTATTTTGAAAAACAAAACAATTTATGTCCTTAGACACGCTCAAACAGATTATAATAAAAATGGAATGGTTCAGGGCAGAGGTGTTAATGCCTCACTGAATGAAACGGGCATTTTACAAGCAAGTTTGGTTTATGAGGCATTAAAAGACATTCCTTTTGATGTCGTATTTACCTCTACACTTAAAAGAACCCATCAAACTGTAACCCGATTTATTGAAAATGATTTAAAGCATGTATCATTAGAAGGGTTAGACGAAATTAGCTGGGGAGACCGGGAAGGCGTTAAGACCAACAGTCAAGAAAGAGAACACTACGCCGCAATTATGGATGGGTGGAGAAGTGGTGATTTAAACTTGCAAGTGGGAGGGGGTGAGACACCAACAGAGGTGATGAAGAGACAACAGGCAGCGTTTAAACAAATAATTAAATTTCCCGGTGATAAAATCTTGGTTTGTACTCATGGTAGAGCAATGCGAATACTCTTCAGTTGGCTGCTGAATTATCCGCTGAACTACATGGACGGATTCCCTCATCAGAACTGTGTTTATTACAAATTGATGTATCGAGGGAATGACTTTTTTATTGATGAATTCAATCAGACCAAGCATTTGAATCGTTAATAACATTACACTAAAACAGGTTAAATAGCTTCATTTTTTTGTATCACTGATTTAGCATAAATAAGTGATTAGACAACGGATATAAAGAACTATTCCATCACGCTTTATAAGCTCGCTTTTCCGTCCTCTCTATGTGTCCTTTGTGGTTAAATCGTTAGTAGCTTGGTCAGCGAAGACATGATACAAACAAAAATAAAAATCAT
>JAPPDO010000180.1 GCA_028821635.1 Ekhidna sp. | reverse complement strand
ATGTTTCAGCCAGTATGATCTTGAATTATCAAACACAATTCTTATTGAGTCAGCATATATTAAGGGGCAAGTAGAGAAATTTGGAACTACATTATTAATACATCCATCATCCACTTCAAATTCAATTTGACTCCGTGCAGGCAGTTCATATACAAACTCTTTATCATAATCCCATCTATATGTTGCAATTGAATACACTGTCTGATTACTATATTGATAGTTTATTGCCAGTATAGGCTCACACGGATCATCAGGTTTACATTTATCACAAGATTGAAAAAGAAGGCTACTTGGTATTCCAAAAGCTGAAAGCAGCATCCAGGTTATCTTTAGTCGCATTGTTAGGATATTTACTTTTAATGTTATCTCTCTCCATTAAAAATAGGTAGATAGAACACGCCGGCAGCGTGTTCCATCTTCTACTGATTAGTTACAATCTTCTGCTTTTTCATAATCCAAATCAGTAAATTCATACCTAAATTCATAATGAAGTTTACTAATCCTTTTACTTACATAATTGTCTATCCCGGCTGGTCCTTCACCCCTACCTACCTTTTCACTTTGGTAGACTAAACATTTGTCATTATTAAAAATAATATTTGTTTCTCCCAGAAAAGGTGGGACATAATTACTCGCTTTTACGCTACAAGGACCCAGACCTTCTTGACGTATTGATAGTTCTGAATTTGGATTAATAACACCTTCCGAAGTAATTATTATGTGGTTAGTCCTGTTCAAAAAAACAAAGGTTGAAGTAACCAAACAATCCACATTCTCACCACCACATGATGATATCATGATTATGAATACAATACCATTAATCCCAGAAAGCAAATAACACATCAAGTTTGTCTTTGGTTGCATTGTTAGGATATTTACTTTTAATGTTATCTCTCCACGCATTCCAAGTTTTCTTACCTCTTAAAGCATCTTCTATTTGTCTGATAGTATCGCCGCTTACCATGGTCTTGTGACGAACCACACAACCCCTATTGTTAATGCTAACCGTTTTACTGCTAATCCCACCAAGGATCTTTATATCTATATGTTTCATATAAGCGATCTAACTCTTTTCTCTCTTCCGCTGTCAAAGAATCCGCATTGCTGTAGTCCTCTTCGGTGAAAGTGAACTCATACAATCCATTATTAATGACTTCATAAGCCTCATCTAAAAATATGTTTCTATCTAATGGATTAGTAAAACGATTAATAATTGTATCTCCCTGGTCAGGATCGTATACCTCTCTTCTAATATTAGAGATATAGGCTATCTTTCTTTTCATATCAAAAGTAACTATTGCTGAATCAGCACCATAATAGCCGTCATATTGAAGGCTAATACTTCCTTTTTCACTTGTAGCTAATACTTCGAGTATCGATCCGGAGCCTCTTTTTCTCACAATGGGAGGTTGTAGAAACTCTCCGTCATAAATCGCTATCCTCACTTCCTTCTCCGTTCCATTGATTAGCCGATACGTCCTCATAAGTTTATCACCGTGACAACCATGAAAGAACCATAAAATCCCTATTGTTAATGCTAATCGTTTCATAACTAATGCCAGTTTCCGAATAATTCGTTTATAAAATTCTTTGTGCTGTTGTTATGCTTGTTACGCATATTGTCCCGCCACCCATTCCAGGAGGTCGCCCCTTTAAGTCCGGCTTCTATCTGCTGTATGGTGTAGCCGGAGACCCTATCCGAAGGATATGCCGTATCCCCATTGTATTCGGATCGCTGATCTTCATTGTCAATCATATCAACGACGATAGAGGTGTAAATCGGTTTCCCTTTTATGGTTTGATCTTGATAGTTTTCATCATATCTGTAATCAGAATTTCCGAATTTGTTGCGGTATCTTTCCATGGCAAACTGCCATTCTACCCCGTTAGCCCAGCTTTCTATTACAGCCTCGGGACTGTCATTCCCAAGCGGATACTTCTTTAGAAAAAGTATTCTGAAGGCATTCCTTTTCATGTCCCAGTGTGCAAGATGGGCGAGTTCATGACAGGTCACTCCATAAACTCTCTCAGCAGAACGATCCCATTTCCGAATATAGACAGACGGCAGAATACCGCCGGTACGAGCATAAGGTGCTGCATGGCTGCTTTTTTTGTGCTGTCTTGCTGTTTGGCTTGCAGATATTTTCACCTGCGGTTTCAAAAACCCATTTCTCGGCGGACTGGATAAACCAAACCTGGTGCCGTAATAATAATCCCTCGCCGCCTGAAAGATAAGTGCATAATACTGCTGTTTACTCCTAACCGTTTTGGAACCACGTGTACCGAAATCCACATTCCAGTCTCCCCTTTTCTTAGGCCCGTTGTAGAGTGCCTGCCCAATAGTACCAGACCGGACGCTAAAATGGTTTCGGTCCCATTTGATGCTGTAGTTAGCGGAGTTTCTGAAGGTGCCGTCACAGGAGTAGTATCCCCTCGCATTAGTAAATCCTTTGTGCACGGTAAACCATCTTCTGGCGCGCACTTCTACGCCCTCCAGCGGCACATAATCACCGTCTGTAGTGCTGTATTCCGTGCGGTATATCCCCCTCCGGCACTGCCTGGTAGAGCTATAGAAGTTGTTATTCTCGTCTGTGTCGTCCTGATCCTCCGGGCCTCCATTCCCGTTATTTCCACATGTATAATACTCCCATCGGACAAATACCCGGCGCGAGGTTTTGATTTTTGCTGCGTCATCCCAGACCATGAGCCTGCCCGCCGGCCTCCATTTGGGGTTGCCGCTAAACAGTCCCGCTGCGGGGTCTTCATCCTGCGGGGTGTCTTCCAGGTTGCCGGTGAGCTTCATCGCTTCGTGCACCAGTCTGTTGATGAGTTCCTCGTCGGCCTCGCCCTGCCTTAGTTTATGAGACTGGGCACCTCCTTCGGGAGAATCATCGGGAATGAAGAGATCTTCCATGATTTTATACCCCACACGGGAGGGGAACACATAATCGGCCTCCACCGCACAATACTGCGGGGTCGGCTGTCCTTCGGGT
>JAPPDO010000092.1 GCA_028821635.1 Ekhidna sp. | reverse complement strand
AGTCCATCGTTTCACAAATTTAATAAATGAAAGATAAAATGCAAGTTGGAAACATTTTCCTCCTCTTAGGTGTAGTTTGTACCTAGCGTGGAACGCCCGGCGTGGAACGCTTGGCCGATGAGCCTATCGAATCGGCCTCTCTAGGTGTAGTTTGCAGTTTAGATTAGCTGGAAGATATTTTATCGAGGTTTTGAAAATCTCAAAGGTTTCTATCGCAACAGTTGCTTGGAGTTTTGCAAAAACCTCAAAATGGATAAAAATGTGTCTGCAAACTTTCTAAGCCCATCTGTAAGAAAAAAAAATGCATCTGCAAACTTTTTAAGCCCATCCGTAAGAAAGAAATGCATACTTTCACTTTTTAAGACGCACTCAGGTTTCCCGTATCTGTTACTTAATCTGTTGTCTATGCTCAATGAGTAATACCCTGAGATATAATAATTCGTTATAAAACCTGTTTAACCTGCATCAAGACTTTCATAACTTCAGTAAGCATCTACTTAGCTGCTACTGCCGGTGTTGCAAGTACACCGGCAGCAGGGCTTTTTCAGGACTCAATTCCAAAGCTCGGAAGAAGCCAATTTTCTTTTCAAGTCAAAATAGGAAGTATACTTCCTTTAGGAAATAATGCCTTTCGACGGTATTTGATGAGTGAGTGGGGGATTGAACAATTTAAAGAAGATTTTCTTGATTCTGAATTTTCCATTCTTTCACCCACATCCCAAGGAATTTATTGTCATTTAACGATAGGAATCGTAGATGACTCCGATACAAGACAACTATCCAATCAAAATCAATATACAAATTTTGAAGACCTTAATATAGGAGTGGGTATAGGTCAGGAGGTTCTATTGTCAAACAGGTTTGTGCTCCTGCTCAGGGCTTCATACTATGAAAGTGTAGCTACATTTGAGATTTATGAAACCAACCCAAACATGCTTAATCCCTCCGCAATATACGCCTCGTCAAGGTCAATTTCTATTTCCAACAGATCACACAAAATAGGCGTTCACTTTGATGTTGACTATAAATTTAATCTTAGAAATATCTGTACGATATATCTGGGCTGGTACTTTAGTTACCGATATTTATTGAATAACAGCAGTAATGAAGTCTGGCATGTGAAGGGAACGAATCAATCCATAACGTTGCCAAGCTATGCTAAAGATGGCGTTTTGGGTACGGGACTATCCATCATTTTTACGTCAAAATAAGGTTAATCTACATTGTTTATATTAGTTCTTTTAAATAAGGTGCTACAGCAGAATAAAACCCCTACTCATCCTTTTTTTGCGGCTCTTTTCAGAGGAGCGCAAATCCTGACCTGAAGAAAGGCACCTGAAACAAAAGTCTCCTCACTTCCTCCCCCAACTCCTAAATTGAGGAGTAGCACTTCATATTTTAAACCTTCCTCGGCAAGAATTCTGACACCTCCTAAGGCAGACAAGAAAAGCTCGGCATTGCTGAATCTATTACTTAATTTGGAGATCCATCCCGAACTCCAATTCACTCCAAGACCTGTACCCAAAAGCAGAGTAAAACGTCGGATTTTTATCGCATCAACGTTCAAGTCATATCTCATGGAAAGGGAGCCAAACTCAGACCTTTGCTGGCCGATGCCTGCCGCAAAGTATCGGGCATAAGTCACGTTTGCGTGAGACCGGAGTCGCTCTTTCACGATGGGCTGCTGAATGCCTGCCCCAAAAATAACCCCAACTCCGTCCGAGTCTATGTTGGCACCAAAAGAAGGGCCGAATGCACCTGCAAAGTCCATCGGTTTTTGAGCCTGACAATTAAAGAAGATAGTAAGAAAAAAAGCTAAAAAAATAAAACCCCTACTCATTCTTTTTTGCAGCCCTTCTCAGAGGAATGAAAATCCTAACCTGAAGGGCTCCTCCTGACGAGAACCCTTCTTCAAATCCATCTTCTTCATAGCGTTCAAACCCTGCCTCAAAGTTCATGCCGATCACTTCAATAAATGGTCCTCCCTCAGGTTCTATTCTAATACCCCATAAAAAAGAGTAAAAAAGTGCTGAGTGTGTAAATTGGCTCCTTACATACCTGTAGCCTTTATCCAAATCTAATGATTCTATCCATCCTGAACTCCGGTTAGCCCCTAGTCCACCTCCCAAAAAAAAGCTGAAATCCTTAGATTTAATTATATCTACATTGATATCATACCTTATAGAGAAAGATTCGAAATCAGTATCATAAAAGTTGAAAAAATAGTTGTCTTCATCAGTATATCTTCCATAAGTCAGGTTAGGGTGATGTCTAAATCGTCCGTTCCCTATTGGCCTTTGAACGCCCACTCCCAACATATATCCGGTGCCTACTGTGGTTCGGTTATCACTTACAGAGATGCCGGAGACGGCAAATCCAAAAGCTATTGGCTTTTGAGCCCAACAGGCTGCTGAAATGAGAAAAGCGGCAAGTGAGAAAAGTAAAACTCTTGTCATTCTTCAAATTGTTTTATCCGTAACATTAAGACACACTTAACATTAAAAAAGTTTTAAAAATCAAGATAAAAAAGGTAAAAAATGTTAGCACCCATCAAAGTCATCGGCTACATTTACCGCTATGGAGTATGTTAATTTAGACCTAGATGATGGGATCGGAACTATTGAATTCTTCACCGGGCAGAGCAATTCTCTGTCGTCCGATGTGTTAAAAAAATTAGCTTTTACAATCTATGAAGCGGGAGAAACCTCCGAAATCAGGGTCATCGTTCTCAAGAGTGGAGGAGATCGTGCATTTTGTGCCGGTGCCAGTTTTGATGAGTTAATCGCTATTGACAGTTCGGAACAGGGGCATGAGTTTTTTATGGGCTTTGCTGATGTTATCAATGCAATGCGCAAAGCCCCGAAGTTCATCGTTGGCAGGCTACAGGGGAAGGCCGTTGGCGGCGGTGTCGGGCTGGCCGCTGCGACAGATTATTGCTTTGCAACGAGATTTTCGGCTATCAAACTGAGTGAACTTACACTGGGTATAGGCCCTTTTGTTGTTTCTGCCCCTAT
>JAPPDO010000387.1 GCA_028821635.1 Ekhidna sp. | reverse complement strand
GGAGGTCAGGAAGCGAAGTATGCGCTGATCTAAGCGTAGATTGTATCTACGGTTTAATATGTTTTGTTACTGTTTCGGCGAGGAGATAGGGTGGAATATTTGAAAGAGACGCAATAAATGATAAGTGAGATAGAGAAAGATACAAGCCAGGTAAAAACACTTGAATCGGAAGTAAGGCAATTTGCTGACAAGCTGCCTTATTGGGGGAAATATCTTGCTGAAAAGATTCTGTCGGGCAATGCTATTTCTGATGACGATATTAAAAAATCATATTCTTATCTTCTTGAAGAATTAGAACTCAAAGAAGAAGAAACCAAAAAACCTGACATTGTAATCAATGACTATACTGCAAGCACAGGAGATTACGAACCACATTTACATCTCACAAAACTTGAGAAAGTTGAGGGCGTAAACGCCTTAACCGAAAACCAAACCATTGAATTTAGTCCAAACCTTACCATCATTTACGGTGCAAACGGTTCCGGTAAGTCTGGTTATGTAAGACTGCTAAAAGATGTTTTTTATTCAAAAGCACCCGAAAAGATTTTACCGAATGTTCATCTTAAGAACGGACACAAACTCGTAAACGCAAAATTTACCTTCAAATCCAACAATACGGATATTCCACTATCCTACGCACAAAAAGACAATGCAGCGTTTGGACAGTTTGCAGTTTTTGACAGTAAAGGGTTATTCAAACAAATTGCTGAGAAAAATGAATTTGAGTTCCGTCCGGCAGGGCTAAGCTTCTTTGCCGAATACACAAAATCGATTAATCGTGTAGAACAAAAACGAGATGCTGACATTACTACCAAAAATTCAGGAAACACAGCAGATGATCTTTCCGATTTGTTTGACGGAAAATCAGAGATTAAAACCATGGTTCAGAACCTAAATGCTAAAACAAGTATTGATGATCTGAAAAAATATACCCCCTTCTCAGATGAAGATGAAGAGAAAAAAGAAAAAATTCAGAAAGAATGTGATGAGCTTTTATTGGCTTCAAAAGGAAAAGAGAAAGAACTAGAAAAACTCGAAGCAATCAAAAAGCAATTAGGTGAGAATAAAACTTTGATTGAAGATCTTAATAAATATTTTGAAGGAGACTATCTGACAAAAATCAAAAATGCAATTACTGACTGCATCACCAAAACAGAAACAGCAAAAGCCGAAGGAATTGAAAACTTTAAAACAAATAAAATTGAAGGGATCGGAACAGAAGAATGGAAAAGATTTATCGTAGCAGCCGAAGCATTTGCCAAAAAACAGAAATCCGAAGATAAAGTCTATCCCGAAAATGGTGACAACTGCATACTTTGTCAACAACCGCTCTTAGACGATGCCGAAAAACTAATCACCAGATATTGGGAGTTCATTAAGAGTGTAGCAGAAGAAGAGGCAAAGAAGGCACAAGAAGTACTCGAAGAGGAAAAGCAGGCATTTGAGAAACTAAACTTTGACCTGTTTCCGAAAGACAATACACTTACCGTTTGGCTGACCGAAAAATATCCTAAAGAGTTAGAAGCATTAAGGAGTAAACTTTCGGAACAGAAAACACTTGCTCAAAACATTGTTTCCGACATTCAAAGCAAAACAGCAAACGAAAGATCGGAAATAAAAATCAGCACGAAACAACACACTACTATTGAAACGGAAATTGATAAGTCCATCAAGAATATTACCGAAGGTAAACAGGCAAAGCAGTTGGAAAATTTGCAGAAGAAAAAAACACTTTTAGAACACAAGGAGAAATTCAATACCCATTTCTCAAAGTTTGAAGCCTATGTTAATAATCAGATTTGGATTGAGAAAGCAGGGAAAGCCAACTTTCCAAAGCATAAAATCACAGAAACTGAAAAAGCTTTATCTGAGAAGTATTTCAATCAAAAATACATTGATATTTTCAATAAGGAATGTCAAAAACTGAACGGAAATTTTGGGATTGAGATTGAACATACAGGTTCGGCAGGTAAGTCATATAGGCAGCTTAAATTAAAAGGAAAAGAACCAAATAAAGTTTTAAGCGAAGGCGAAAAAAAAGTAATAGCCATTGCTGACTTTCTCGCAGAAATGCAATTATCAGAAATAAACAGAGGGATTTTTTTTGACGACCCTGTTACTTCTTTAGACGAGAAACGAAAAAGTGAAATAGCTGAGCGACTTGCAAAGGAAGCCTCTAAAAAGCAAGTAATCATCTTTACTCACGATTTGGTTTTTGTTTCTTCATTGATAGGCCATTGTAAGGATTCTAATATCACCAATGACTGTCATTGGATTGAAAACGTTGAGGGCAGTCAGCCGGGAACAATTTGGCTAAGAAATACACCTTCGTTTGAGAAAGACTATAAAACATCAGGAAAGGCACAGAAATATTATGAAGAAGCAAGAAAAACTTCTCCTGAACAGAGAGAAGATAAAATCAAAAATGGTTTTGCTGCTTTACGAACAAGCTACGAAACTCAGGTTGTTTTCGGGCTATTCAAGGGTGTAGTTCAACGTTTTGAAGAAAGGGTTAGTGTTGATAGCCTGAAAAACGTATTCTTTACAACAGAAGTAAGAGATGAGTTACGCGACAGTTTTTATCAATGTTGTCGATATATGGAGGGGCATTCACATAGTGATAAATATGCCTATAAGAAGCCTGAATTAGAAAATTTGAACGAAGAAATTCAACGCTTTAACGCTATAAAAAAGAAGCTTGCTGACTTGAAAGAAATTAAAACGAACAAAAACAACTAACCCATGCCCACCCCCCACTTCAAAGGAAAGACATTTGTGCAGAACCACCATTTGGCGGTGAATTAAATGATAATCAAAATGAAAGCAGGACAACCCATCTTCGAAAAAATAAGACACCTCAATGAAATAGGGCAGGAATACTGGAGTGCAAGGGAATTCTACACTGTTTTAGAATACCTAAAATGGGATAAGTTTCTCAGTGTAATTGACAAAGCGAAACAAGCCTGTAAAAACTCCGGACAAGAACCGGAAGACCATTTTCCCCAAGTGGAGAAAATGGT